>NZ_JBMFGQ010000009.1:4192-42502 GCF_049977265.1 Desulfurella sp.
TTTGTTGCATTAGCTGGTGCAGCTGTTGCGTTTGTTGCATTAGTTACATTGGTAGTGTTTGTAGTGTTAGTTGCGTTTGTTGCCTGTTTTTTCTGGCAAGACGCAAGTGTTAAGCTTGATGCTACTACCACTGCTAATGCTGCTGTTTTAAAGCTTTTGCTCAATAAGTTTGACATTGTCTAAAACCTCCTCAAATGTCACTCTTAGATTAAGGTAATATACACAAAAAATACAAATTTGCAAGAAAAATCTCATTGTAATTAACATTAGCAACACAGCAAAAGCTAAAGTTTGACTAATCTTTATTAACTCATATAATGATTTTTGGAGGTTTCAAAATGAGTTATGTGTTAGGCGTAATTGGACATTCTAATGTAGGAAAAACTACATTAATAGAACATATTATAGCTGAGCTTAAAAAAGAAAATAAATTGATAGGAGCTATAAAGCATGATGTGCATGATTTTGAGATAGATCACAAGGGTAAAGATACATATAGATTAAAATCGGCTGGGGCAAGTTGTGTTGCTATATCATCTCAAAATAAATGGGCATTAATTCAAGATGTTGATAAAGAAAAAGCGCTCAAAGAGATTTTATCTTTTTTTGATAATTGCGATTATGTATTTGTAGAAGGCTATAAGCTTGAGGATATACCAAAAATTGAAGTCTATAGAAGCGAATTTAGCTATACGCCCCTTGTACAAAGTGGTATAGAAAATGTTATACTTGTTGTAACAGATGAGCCTCAAAGGCACTTTGGTGTACCAACAAGGCACATTGATGACTACAAAGGCATTGTGGAGTTTATAAAACACCACGAGCATGTTTCGAAAATGAAAAAATGAATATATTGCAAATAGAACCAGCATTTTCTCTTTCTGGTGGTGCAAATCAGGTTGTATTAAATACTAAAGAGCTCATTAGAAGAAACCATAGAGTTTTTGTAGCAACAATTAAAGATTCTTATGTTTACAAAAATCTTGATGGATATTGTGAAATTATAGAAATTTTTAATGATAATAACAGATCTGCAAAAATCATAAAGGATTTTTTAAAAAAACAACACATTGATATAATTCATACACACCACCCAAAAGGTCATGCAATAGGTTTAAAATCTGTTGGGTTTAAGAAAAAAGAAAAACTAGTTGTCCAACGCGGTGTTATTTTTACGCCACAAAATTTATTCAAATATCTAAACCCAAAAATTGATGCGTATATTGCAAATGCTATGGCAGTTGAACGCTCACTAAGAAAGATTTTTATAAGTAAAAAAAAGATTCATATAATCTATAGCGCCATAGATCAAAACTCACTTGAATATATAGATAGAAAAGCTGCAAGGCAATATCTTGGTTTAGATGGTTTTGTATTTGGTATTATTGCAAATTATTCAAGCTACAAAGGCCATGATTTGCTTCTTGAATCTTTTGCTGTTTCAAAATTAAATGCCACGCTTGCAATAATAGGCAAAGATACGCACAATCTTTTAGACAAATGCAAAATGCTTGGTATATTAGACAGAGTAAAAATATATGGTCTTGTTGAAAATGCAGGGCGCTTTATGAGCGCGTTTGATTATCTGGTTGTGCCATCTTTAAAAGAGGCTCTATCCAATGTTATAATAGAAGCATTTTTTAGAAAAGTACCTGTTATTGGTACAAATATTGGTGCTATACCAGAACTACTCGAAGACCACAGAGGAATTTTGGTTGAGCCTACAAAAAAAAGCTTATCAGATGGCTTAATTAAAGCCTATATTGGCAAAGATAGCAATTTGATAAATAATGCTTATAAATTTGCAACAGAACATTTGACAATAGAAAAAAAAATAGATAAATTGGAAAGCTTGTATGAAAGGCTTATTTTAAAATGAAATTTATTTTTAGATTATTTAGAGCTTTACCATATCATATATTAGTTTGTTTTTTTAGCATTATGAGTATTTTGCTGTATTTTATTTTGACAAGCAGAAGAAAAATTGGTTTGAAAAATATTGAATTAGCCTTAGGTGTTGATAGAGCAAAAGCAAAAAATATACTTTTTAAAACTTACCTTTATTTTGCTAAAATGGTTGCGATAAACATTAAATATCTGGGGAATAAAAAATTCATAGAAAAACATTTTAAGATAGAAGGATTGGAAAACTTTGAAGAAGTTTTAGCGCATAATAGAGGCGTTATTTTTACAACTGCCCATTTTGGCAATTTTGAGATGCTTGTGTGTGGTTTTGCTGTATTAAAGCAATCAATTAATGTAATGGTAAGACCACTTGATAATATGGCTCTTGACAGGCTTGTTTTAAATTTAAGACAGTCTTGTGGCAATAATATTGTATCATCCAGGCTTTCAACTTTTGAATTTTTAAATATGCTTAAAAAAAATCAGATACTTGGAATACTTGCAGATCAGTATGGAGGCTCAAAAGGTTTAGAAGTGGATTTTTTTGGAAAAAAGGCAAAATCATCAGAAGGCATAGCTATACTTTCATACAAAAATAAAACGCCAATCTTGCCAGCATATTTAAAAGAAGAAGGCAAAACATACAAGATAGTTATAAAAAAACCTATATATCCAAAAGATGAGCCATTTAGGCAAGCCGTATATACAATAATGCGTAGCATTTACGCAGAATTTGAAGATTGGATAAAAAAAGAGCCAACAAAATACTTATGGATGCACAATAAATGGAAAACCTAGCAGTTTTTTTGGATAGAGACGGTACAATTATTAAAGACCCGGGGTATTTGAAGCGCTTTAGTGATATTAGACTTTTGCCTTACACAAAAAAAGCTCTTGAGTTATTTGCCAAGATGCATTATAAAATTATAGTAGTTACAAATCAATCAGGTATTGCGCGCGGTTATTTTAGCGAAGAATTTGTAATAAAAACTCACGAGATAATAAACAAACGTTGTTCGAATTTGATAGATGCTTTTTACTATTGCCCGCATTTACCTGAAGATAATTGTGCTTGCAGAAAACCAAAAACAGCTTTAATCGATCAAGCAATTGCTGATTTTAATATAAAAAAAGAAGGCTCATATGTTATAGGTGATAAAGAAACGGATATTGAGCTAGGCTTAAATGCGGATATTGAGCCAATTTTGGTATTAACTGGAGAAGGCAAAAAGTATAAATCAACAACAAAAGCATCTTACATATTTAAAAATTTATATGAGGTAGCACTATGGATTTACCAAAAGGTTTCTATGGCATAACGCTTGAAACAGATAGTATAGGCACATGCAAAAAGCTATTAAATTTTGGCGCACAGATGATTCAATACAGGGCAAAAAATCTATCAAGCAAGCAAATGCTAAATGAATGTTTTCAAATAAGAAGTCTTACAAAACAGGCCAATGTTTTGATGATTGTAAATGATAGGGTAGATATTGCCTTGATTGTTGGCGCAGATGGTGTTCATGTGGGGCAAGATGATATACCACCATCAAGTTTGAGAAAAATCGTGCCTAATAACTTTATCATTGGTTTATCAACACACTCTATAGAGCAAGTTTTAAGCCCGGAAGTTGATTTTGTAGATTATATCGGTGTTGGGGCAATATTTGAAACAAGCACAAAAGACACAGTGGTAATTGGTCCACAACTTGCCAAACAAATGGTTAGTTTATCCAAAAAGCCAGCATACCTTATAGGTGGCATAAAGTTATCCAATATAGATAGCATAAAAGGCATTGGTGCTTATGGCTTTACAAGCATATCGGATGTACTGTATAATGATTATGAGCATTTTTTGGAGATGATAAAAAAGTGGAACAGTTGATAGATCCTTTTGGTAGAAAAATAGATTACTTAAGGATATCCGTTACAGACAGATGCAATTACAGGTGTGTGTATTGTATGCCGCTTGAAGGTGTACCTTTCAAAGATATGAGCGAGATTTTGACTTATGAAGAAATTGTGCTGTTTGCAAAAGCCGCATATGATCTTGGTGTTAGAAAAATTAAATTAACCGGCGGAGAACCTTTGGTTAGAAAGCACATATACAGGCTTATCAAGATGTTAAAAGATATTGGCTATAGCGATATATCACTTACAACAAACGGTAGTTTGCTAAAACACTATGCACAATTGCTTAAAGAAAGCGGACTCAATAGAGTTACGGTTAGTCTTGATACGCTTGATAAAGATAAATTTAGATCAGTTACAAGGCTTGGCAATTTAGACGATGTAATGTCAGGTTTCGATGAACTTGATAAGGCAGGTTTTACAAATACGAAAATCAACAGCGTAATTATGCGTACCTACAATATTGAGTGCATAGAAAATTTACTGAATTTTGCTATATCAAGAAATTACGAGATAAGATTTATAGAATATATGCCAACGGATTTTAATGAAAATTTTAAAGAAAATTTTGTATCCATAGATGAAATAAAAAGTATAATTAAAAATAAACACAGTCTTAGACAAACAAGCTATAAAACAAATGGGCCAAGTCAATATTGCGAAATTGAAAATACACGCGTTGGCTTTATTACACCTTTATCTCACAATTTTTGCGCTTTTTGCAATAGAATTAGACTTTCTTCTGATGGAAATCTGATACTGTGCCTTGGACACGATATAAAAATCAATTTTAAAGATGTTTTAAAACAAAAAGATCTAGTACAAATAAAAGAATTACTAAAAAAGTCTATAACAAAAAAACCAAAACAACATCAATTGCTTACAACAAATATCCATCAATCTTTTTCTAATATTGGAGGATAAAAAGTGGAATTTACGCATTTTAATAAGCAAAATAAGCCTACTATGGTAGATGTATCAAACAAAGAGGCAACGCTTAGAATTGCTAGCGCGCAAGCTATTGTTAGACTATCTAAACAAGCATACATTGCAGTTAAAGAAGGTACAGTTAAAAAAGGAGATGTATTGTCTGTGGCAAGTACAGCAGGCATAATGGGTGCAAAGCAAACGCCACACTTGATACCGATGTGCCACCCATTAAATATTGAGCAAATAAACATTGATTTTGAATTAAACGACGAAGATTGTACAATAAGAGTTATTTCTACTGCAAAAATAACAGCAAAAACGGGTGTTGAAATGGAAAGTTTGTGTGCCTGTTCTATTGCTGCTTTAACTATTTACGATATGTGTAAATCTATAGATAAATCAATTGAAATAACAGATATTTATCTGCTTAAAAAAAGTGGTGGCAAATCAGGTGATTTTGAAAGGCAACTCTAAATTTTAAAAATTTGCCCATTTCAATAAATTTGCTATAATAAATTTAGTTATGTAAGAAAAGTTCGAAAATATGAAAGATGTATTATTTAAAAAGTTACCCATAATTATTTATGAATCAATAGTTAGTATAAAAGGCGAAAATGTAGAAATAATAAGCATTGATTTACTGGAAAATACTTATGTTGAATCCTTAACGGGCTATACAAAAGAGGAACTATCAGATCCATTATTTTGGTTTAGCAAAATTCACGAAGACGACAAGCATACTATTTTAGAAAAATTATCCGCTTTAAAAACCGATGAATCAACAAGCTGTACCTACAGGTTTCTAACAAAAGATGGTTCATATTTATATTTAAAAAACAATGTCTATATACTTGAAAAAGACGGCAATACCTATAAAAATATTGGTTTTGTAGAAAATTTAACAGATGTATTTAATTTGCAAGTACAATTGCAACAATCACTTGATTTGTTTAGATTATTATCAGATGAATCGCCTGTTGGTGTTTACATGCTTGGTAAAAATTCTTATATTTATGCAAACAAAAAGGCTTTAGATATATTGGGATATACATTTGATGAAATAAAAAATATTAACCCCATTGACTTATTTTATGAAGAAAAAGATAGATACAAAATAAACGATATCTTACAAAGACGCTTTAGTGGAGAGAAATTTTCTTCAAATTATAGCGAAATAAAAATGATAAAAAAAGACAAAAGTATTATTTATGTAAATTTATCTGCAAATACTATTAAATACAAAAATGAGTATGTAGCCTTTGGCACACTTGTTGATATTACAGATCAAAAATTAATTGAAAAACTTTATTTTGTACTAAAAGAGATAAATAAACTAATTACATTTGTAAACGATGAAGCAGAGTTATTTGAAAGCGTTTGCAGAATTTTGGTTGAAAAGCTGGATTTTGAGCTTGCAAGTGTTGGTTGTATAAATGAAAATAGAGATTTTATAATAAAATATTTAAATGCTAAAAATGAATCAATTTTAGAAGATTTTAAGGCTTTAAAAATATCGGCCAATCAAAACCTGCCATACGGCACGGGAACTGTGGCAAAAGCTATACAAACAGGTAAAATTGCGTTAGTAGCAAATGTCAATTCAGATGAATCAATGTACTATTGGATTGATTACTTTAAAAAACATGATATCTTATCAGCTTGCGCAATACCTATAATGTTTAATCAAAGTATTGAGTATGTATTACTGTTACATTCAAAAATTATTAACCAATTTAATGAAAAATATTTAGATATATTGGAAGAAATAAAATCTGATATAAGTTTTGCGCTCCAGAAAATAAGGGATCAACAATACAAAACCATCCTGGATAAGGCTATATGGTCTTCTTCAGAATGGGTGTTAATTACTTTTGCTGATGGCACAATTGAGTACGCAAACAAAGCGGTAAGTGATATTTCCGGATACGATCTACAAGAATTAATCAATAAAAAACCTTCTATTTTTAAATCTGGATATCACAGCGATAAGTTTTATAAAAATATGTGGGATAGTTTGCTTAATGGAAAAAATTGTACATGTACTTTTGTAAATAAAAATAAAAAGGGTGAATTATTTTATCTTAATTCATTGATTATACCTGTTAAAGTTAATGGTAAAGTAAGTCGGTTTGTTGATCTTTCAAGAGACGTAACAAAAGAAATAAGGCACCTTCAAACAATAGAAAATTTGTCAAATATATATGCTACTTTGTCCGAAATCAATCAATTGCTTGTGTATGAAAAAAAAGAAGAAGCAATATTTAATAAAATAACCGAAATCTTAATCAAGTATGCAAAATTTAAAATTGCGTATGTAGCATTAACTGATGAAAACAACAATTTTTATATAGGTGCTTCAAGCTTAGAAAATCCATCCCATCAGGTTTTTTTAGATTTTGTATCTAAACAGTTCAATATTTTGAAAACTCAAGATAATGATAAATTTAATCTACATAGATTTCCCTTTTTTAAATCCGTTAAAAATAAACGTGTTTACATAATAAATGATGCAGATACAAAAGATTTGCGACCCTTTAATACTGAAGCTGCAAAAATTGGTATGCGTTCATGCTGTTCTATACCTATTATTAAAAAAAATAAATCAATTGGTGCTATTGTAGCTTTATCTGACAAAGCAAACTTTTTCAACAAAAATATATACGAATTATTAAAAGAAATTACACTGGATATAAACTATGCGCTTGACAATATAGAAGCTCAACGATGGCGTGATATTGTTATGCTTGCAATAGATAGAAATGAAAATTTAATTGGTGTTATGGATAAAAACTTTAGACTAGTATATGTAAATGAAGCTGTTGAAAAAATTACTGGTTTTACAAAAGATGAGGTTATTGGAAAACACCATTCTATTTTTAGTTCAAAAACACACAGCAAGGAATTTACAAAAAACTTTTACAAAACATTAGCTTCTGGTAAAATTTTTTCCGATGTTGTAACCTACAAAACAAAAGATGAAAAATTTTTTAGTGCACTTGTTAGTATTGTACCGTTCATAGAAAATAATCAAATACAGTACTATGTGAGTATTGCAAAAGATATATCAAAAGAAAAAACTCTCTATGAAAAGATCAATTATTTAACTAATTTTGATGCTTTAACCAATCTGCCAAAACGTCAGGCTTTTATAGATTACATTGAAAGATTTATAAAACGTGCAGAAATTGAAGATAAAATCGGAGCAATTGCCATTATAAATCCTATTAATTTTGGTAACATCAACAAAGCGTATGGTTTTGAATTTGGCAATGATCTTCTTAAAGCAATAGGTGAGAGATTGGGCAAAATAGTAAGGCAAATTGATATAGTTGCAAAGCTTGAATCGGATAAATTTGCGGTTTTACTTAAAGATCTTTCATTTGAAGAAGATAGTTTAGTTTTAATGGTAAACATAATAAAAGTTCTCTGTGATGATTATAATATAAATGGTACTATGGTAAAACTCTCTTTTAATGCGGGTGTGAGTTTATATCCAAAAGATTCAAAAAACCCAAAAGTACTTTTGGAAAAAGCAGAAATTGCAGTATCGGATGCTAAAGAAAAAGGAGAAGGGGCATTGGGTTTTTACAGACAGGAAGTAGAAGATAGTGCAAAAGAAAAACTCTCACTTAGGTACAATATAACAAAAGCACTTTCTAATAAGGAATTTTTGGTATATTATCAGCCTTATTTTGATACAAAAACAAAAAAAATCATAGGGGCAGAATGTTTGCTGAGATGGAAAAAAGGTGATAAAATTATACCGCCTTTAGAATTTATACCTTTTTTAGAAGAAACGGGCCTTATTTTGAATGTTGAAGAATGGTTAAAAAATGAAATAGCACAAAGTATTAGCTTAAGAAAAAATAAAATACCTATATCAATAAACATTTCACCAATAAGTTTTAAACAAAAAAGATTTATAGATGAAATTGCTTCTATAATAAATTTATACTCAATTGACCCTTCTTTGATTGTGATTGAAATGCTTGAACGTACATTTATAGAAGATTTGCCATATTATAAAGTTTTTTTGAATTCGCTTAAAAGTTACAATATAAAATTAGCTTTGGATGATTTTGGTACAGGTTACTCTTCTTTGTCTTATTTGAGTGAGCTACCATTTGATTATATAAAGATAGATATATCTTTTGTAAGAAAGATGCTTTTTGATTCAAAAGCAAAATCTATTGTTGAAACAATTATTTATTTATCACATAATTTAGGTATAAAGACAATAGCAGAAGGTATAGAAAATAAAGAGCAACTTGATATGTTAGAAAAATTAGGCTGTGATGCCATGCAGGGATTTTTATTATCAAAACCTATCACTAAGGAAGAATTTGATCGTTTAATAGGAGAATGATGCTATGAAAAATGTAGAAAATGAAACAAAACCGTCAGTAAAAATCAAAAGATGGTGTGAAAACTACCCAGCAGAGCGCCCACCCAGGTTTTTGAGGGCATTTATGTTGTATATTTTAACTCAAGGACCCAGACATGGCTTTAAAATTATAGAAGCACTCCAGGATATGGGTATAAAGTATGAAGATGTGGGTGACTTTGGCTATATTTACAAAACATTAAACGCTATGGAAAAAGATCACCTTATTGTTTCATCTTGCGACATTAATGATAAAGGTAGAGGTAATTACAAAAAAATCTACACGCTAACAGATAAAGGAAAAGCAGAACTCAAACTCTGGATCGTATCTTTAACAAATTTAAAAGAAAGTCTTGAGAGTTTTTTGCATGCATGTAAAAATATACAGGAGAGCTTATGAAAAAGATAGAATTTTTGTTTTTTAGCGGTTGTCCAAATTCTGAGCCTACTTATAACAATTTGATGGAAGCGTTAAAAGAATTAAATTTAAGTATTAATGTTGAAAAAATTGATGTGGAAACACTTGAAAAAGCTAATGAAGTAAATTTTTTGGGATCACCATCCATATATATTGATGGTGTTGATATTTATACAATGCAAAAACCAAAAGAAGTTAATTATGCCTGCAGGACTTTTGATATAGGTGGCAAAAAATCTGGTGTAATACCAAAAGAATTTATTAAAGATAGACTGAAAAGTTTTATTTAGTTTTCAAGTCTTACGTTAGCTTAAAATTTAATATATTTCATATTTAAAAAATATTTGCTTGACAATTAACGTTATATAAAATACTATATATCAAAAAGGAGGTGTATGATGAAAAAGTTACTTACTGTGTTATTTGTTATTTTTTTTGTTCATATGTCTTATGCAAATGAACTAAAAGTTGTGATTGCGCCAAACCTTGACAAAGTAATAAAACCAATCAATGCAGAGTTTGAAAAGTTAAATAAGGGTGTTAAAGTAGTAACCATACCACTTGTATCTGGCGCTGCTTATCAGCAGATTACAAATGGTTACCCTGTAGATGTTTTTATGTCAGCTGACGCAAAGTATCCACAAGAGCTGATAAAAAAAGGTTTTGGTGATGATTATTATATATATGCTATCGGTAAACTGGTAATTTGGACAAATAGCAATGTAAAATTGGACAAAGATTGTATAAACACTTGTCTTGATGGAAATGTATCGCATATTGCAATTGCAAACCCAAAACTTGCACCTTACGGAAGAGCTTCAATTGAAGCGTTAAAATCTGCCAATATTTATGACAGGCTAAAGCATAAGATAGTTTTTGCAAATGATGTATCACAGGCTCAACAGTTTGCTCAAACGCGTAGCGCTCAAATAGCTTTTATACCATTGGCTTTGGTAATTAAATCAAATGTAGGTCATTATTGTGAAGTTGACCAAAATTTATACAAACCTATAAAACAGGCAATGGTTGTAATAAAATCTTCAAATGAAAAAGAATTGGCTAAAAAGTATGTAGATTTTATTAAATCAAATCAAGCAAAAGAAATATTTAAAGAATTTGGGTATGCTACGCCATAATTTATTTGTTATTTTTGCTTTTTTGTTTTTTTGTAATGTGAGTTTTGCTTCAAAGCTTGTGATAGTCTATACACCGAGTATGCAAGGACCCATAAAAACAATTAATTCGTTATTTGAAAAGCAAAATGGAAATATCGAAATTACAGCAATACCTATTATTGCTGGCGCAGCTTTTGAACAGATAAAAAATGGCTATCCTGCAGATATTTTTATATCGGCAGATACAATGTATCCCAAAAAACTTATTGAAGAGGGTTTTGCTTTAGAAAACTCATACTTTGTATATGCAAAAGGTGTGCTTGCCCTATATTCAAACCTTGAAAAGCTAAACAAACAAAGTTGTTTAGAAAACGTAAGTAAATTTCAAGGCTATATTGGTATAATTAACCCAGAGCTTGGTCCATATGGCAAGGCAGCAATGCAGGCTTTAGAAATCTCACATTTGCTATACGAGACTCAAAAAAGGTTTGCACAAGGAAAAGATGCGCTTCAAGTGTTGCAATTTGCTCAGACAAAAAGTGTATCTATGGCTTTTTTGCCACTTTCATTGGTAATAAATGAAAAAAGTGGTAATTATTGCATTGTAGATAAGAAATTATACTTGCCAATAAACCAAGCAATGGTTATACTTAAATCGTCAAAAAATAAAAATGAAGCAATGAAGTATTTAGAGTTTATGAAATCAAATAAAGTAAAAGAAATATTAAAAACTTACGGTTTTGAAGCTTAATTTTGGGAGTTTCAATGATTTATTTTTCATGTGAGGAAATAGACAAACTAATTAGCGATGATTTAGCCTACAGCGATTTGACAACTGATATTTTAGACATTGATGGTGATTGTAAACTAGAGTTCATTGCAAGGCAGGATCTGGTAGTCTGTGCAAGTGAAGAAGCAAAAAGTGTATTGAAAAGGTTTGATTTAAAGATAGAAACACTTGTGCCATCCGGGAGTTTTGTCAATAAAGGTCAATTGTTGCTTTCAGCATATGGAAATTTCAAAAATGCACAGAGTTGCTACAGGATTTGTTCCAATTTAATGGAACACGCCAGTGGTTTGGCTACAAAAACAAGAAATTTTGTAGAATTGGCAAAAAGCCAAAATCCAAGTATCAGAGTAGCCACAACAAGAAAAACCTTTCCATTTGCAAAAAAACTTTCAATCAAAGCAATTTTAAGCGGTGGAGCAAGTGTCCACAGACTTGGTTTATCAGAAAGTATTTTGATTTTTAAAGAGCATATCATGTTTATGGGTGGTTTTGAAAAGTTACTTACCAAAGTAGACGAGATTAAACGCAAAGCTTACGATAAAACGGTGTGTGTTGAAGTTGAAAATCTTGATGAAGCAATTTATTTGGCAAAAGCTGGTATTGAATTTTTACAACTTGATAAATTTGATATAGAAAAAACCAAACAAGCCACAGAATCTTTAAGAAAAATTAATAATTCCATAAAAATTGCTGTAGCTGGCGGCATTAACGACAGCAATGTAGTAGAATACGCAAAAACCGGTGTTGATTCTATTGTTACTTCCTGGTTGTATTTTGCAAAACCAGCCGATATTGGAGTAAAGTTTACAAAAATCGGATAATATTCCACTTTGTGCTTGACATATTTTTATTTTTGTATAAAAATAAAATAACTATATGGCAAAATCAAAAAGGAGGTTTTGAGTGCATTCATTAGTTTTTATTAAGCAAGTTCCAGATGCGGCTCAAGTCAGGGTTGATTATGAAACCGGTACACTTATAAGAGAAGGCGTACCAGCTATAATTAACCCGTTTGATACGCATGCTATTGAAGCAGCAGTCCAGATAAAGGACAAATTTGGTGGTAGTGTATCTGTTTTGTGTATGGGCCCTCCTATGGCAGATGAAGCTTTAAAAAAAGCACTTGCTATGGGTGCAGACAATGTGTTTTTACTAAGCGACAGGGTTTTTGCAGGTTCTGATACCTTGGCTACAAGTTATGCATTGTGGGCTGGTGCTCAAAAAGTGATACAAGAAATTGGTCCAGTTGATATATTTTGGGCAGGAAAACAGGCAATCGATGGAGATACAGCTCAAACTGGCCCAGGTATAGCAACACGCTTTGATGTTCCTTTGGTTACATATGCAGTTGAAATTAAAGAGGTTGACCCTTCCGCAAAAAAAATTCAGGTTGTTAGGCTTTTAGAAGGAGGTACAGAGACTGTAGAGGTTCCGATGCCATGCATGATTACTACAGAAGAAACGCTTAACCATATAAGGTTTGCTCCCTTACCATACTTTATAAAAGCAGCTAAGACGCCTGTGGTTTTGCTTAATTCGACAAATACAACAATAGACGCATCTCAATGCGGTTTAAAAAATTCGCCTACAAAAGTTAAAAAAGCATTTACGCCTCCAAAAAGAGAGCGTGGAGAAATTATTGAAGGTAGTTTAGATGATATAATTAGTTCAGTTTATGTAAAAATAGAGCCAATGCTTAAGCAGTTGGGAAAGGTTTAAGGGGTGGATAGATGATTAAGCAAGATATTTCACAATATAAAAATGTATGGGTTTTTATAGAGCACAATGAAGGTAAAATAGAAAGAGTGTCTTTGGAATTGCTAAGCAAAGGTGCAGAACTTGCAAAAGATTTAAATTGTGAGGTGTGTGCCTTTACTGTTGGCGATAAAACAGAGCAATTTGCAAAAGAGGTTGGAGAATATGGCGCAAAAAAGTTTTATATTATTGAAAATCCTGTATTAAAAGAATATAGAACTGAACCATGGAGAGATGCAATCGTGTATTTAATCGATAAATATAAACCTGAAGTAGCTTTAATAGGAGCGACAACGCTTGGCAGAGATTTGGCAGGCACAGTTGCAACAAAGCTTTCTGCTGGTTTAACGGCTGATACCACAGCCCTTGATATTGACCCATCCAATAAAAACCTTTTAATGACGCGTCCTACTTTTGGTGGTAACTTGATGGCTACAATATTTTGTCCAGACAATAGACCTCAAATGTCAACTGTGCGACCTGGTGTTTTTAAAGCTGTGAAGAGTCCTACAACTCCGGAAATAATAAAAGATAAGTATGATATTACAGAAGACAAAATAGTCAAAAAAATTATTGAGAAAATTCAAACAGGCGAAGAAAAAGTAAACTTAAGTTTTTATGAAATAATAGTTGCTGGTGGTAAAGGAATAGGTAAGAAAGAAAACCTAAAAATTCTTGAGGATTTGGCAACTGCGCTTGGTGGTACATGGGCGGTTTCGAGAAAAGTTGTTCAATCGGGTTGGGCACCACAATCAAGACAGGTGGGGCAAACCGGTCAAACTGTTCACCCAAAAATTTACATTGCAGCAGGTATTTCTGGCGCAGTGCAGCACGTTGCTGGTATGAAATCCTCAGATATTATAATTGCAATAAACACTGATCCTCAAGCACCAATATTTGAAGTAGCGACATACGGTATTATAGGCGACTGTTTGCAAGTATTGCCAAAGATGACAGAAATATTTAAACAAAAGTTGCAAAAATAGGGAGAGAGAATATGAGAAAAAAGGATTTTGATGTTGTTATAGTAGGTGCTGGGCCTGCTGGATTAGCTGCAGGTTATGTTTTAGCTAAAGCAAAAGTCAACGTAGCAATTATCGAGCGTGGCACATTTCCTGGCTCAAAAAATGTAATGGGTGGTATATTTTATAGACAAGCTTTAGATGATCTAATGCCTGACTTTTATAAAGAAGCTCCACTAGAAAGGCACATAATTGAGCAGAAAGTGTGGTTTTTATCTGAAGATTCAGTTTTTTCTACAGGGATTAAAAGCTATAAATATAACAAAGAACCATATAATTGTTTTAGTGTGTTCAGGGCAAAATTTGACAAGTGGTTTGCACAAAAAGTCCAGGAAGCAGGTGCTCTAATTATAAATGAAACTGTGGTAAAAGATCCAATAGTTGAAAATGGTAAAGTTGTTGGTGTGAAAACGGATAGACCAGATGGTGACTTATACTGCGATTGCGTAATAGCAGCAGATGGCGTAAATTCATTTTTGGCAAAATCTTTAGGTTTAAGAGAAAAAATTACACCAAATAAAGTTGCAATAGCTGTGAAAGAGATTATTGGCTTACCGGAAAACGTAATTAATGACAGGTTTGGTGTGTCAAATGATTCAGAAGGTGTAACAATTGAAATCACAGGTCCATATTTTGAAGGTATGGAAACCATGGCTTTTATATATACAAATAAGAATTCTATATCCTTAGGCGTTGGCACAATTATCGAGGATTTGATAGAGCACAAAGTAAATCCAAATGATTTAATTGAAAAATTCAAGACGCATCCTGCCATTGCGCCTTTGATCGCGGGTGGAGAAACAAAAGAATATTTGGCTCATATGATACCAGAGGGTGGTTATTACGCTGTACCCAAGCTTTATACAGATGGATTTATGGCAGTAGGTGATGCAGCGATGCTTGTCAATAGCGTACACAGAGAAGGCTCAAATCTTGCCATTGAATCTGGAAAATTAGCGGCACGTACATATTTGGAAGCAAGAGAAAAAAGTGATTTTAGCTCAAAAGCCTTGAGTGGATATCAAGCAAAAATGGAAGAATCTTTTGTACTCAAAGATCTCAAAATGTATCGAAACTTGCCTCATCTTCTTGAAGAAAAACGATACTTATTAACAAAATATCCGCAGTTGATAATAGATTCTATGTATAATATTTATAATGTTGATGGTATTTCAAAACCTGATAAAATTAAAGGCATTAAAGAGAAAGTTAAGAAAGAATTTGGTTATTGGAATTTGGCCAAAGACATGTTTACGTTATGGAGGAAATTAGGATGAGGATAGAAGATAAATTATATTTAGTCGGTTATAATGTAGACGAAGAAGGTTCCCATTTAGGTGTGAGTGACCCTGAAGCATGCAAAAAATGCCAGGGTAGACCCTGTACATATGTATGCCCAGCCAGCGTTTATACTTACGACGAAGAAGAGCAAAAATTATCTATAAACTACGATGCATGTGTGGAATGCGGTACTTGCAGGATTGCCTGTGATTATATTACATGGAGATACCCAAGAGGTGGCTTTGGTGTTGCTTATAAATTTGGATAGAATCATATTGACAAACAACTTAGTTAGAGTAAATTGTTAATTAGAAATTTTACGTAAGGAGGTTTTATTATGTCTTTTTTGAAGGAAAAACTAGCTGAGAAAATCGCTCAGCACAGGCCGCGCATCACAAAACTCAACAAAGAGTTTGGTAATGTAAAAATTGACGAGGTTACGATCTCGCAGGCTATTGGTGGGATGAGAGGCATTAAATCTTTGGTAACTGATATTTCTTACCTGGACCCAGAAGAAGGAATTAGGTTTCGTGGTTACACAATCCCAGAAGCATTAGAAAAATTGCCAAAAGTACCGGGTTCCGAGATGCCTTATGTTGAAGGTCATTTTTATTTACTGCTAACAGGCGAAATTCCAACAGAAAAAGAAGTTAAAGAAGTAGCAGAAGAGTTCAAAAAAAGAAGAGATTTACCTGAGTATGTAAAAGATACTCTAAAGGCTATGCCAAGGGATACTCACCCAATGACCATGTTTGCAGCTGGTATTTTGGCAATGCAAAGAGAGTCAAAATTTGCAGCATACTACAATGCTGGTAAATTTAACAAAAACACAGCCTGGGAGCCAATGTATGAAGATGCAATGGATTTGATGGCAAAGTTACCTTCACTTGGTGCATATATATATAGAATGAAATACAAGAGTGATACACATATACCATCAAATCCAAACTTAGACTTGGGTGGTGATTTTGCAAACATGATGGGCATTGATAGACCATATGATGATGTTGCAAGATTGTATTTTATACTGCACTCAGATCATGAAAGTGGCAATGTTTCGGCTCATACTGCTCACCTTGTAGCATCTGCATTGTCTGATGCATATTATTCATATTCTGCTGCCATGGGAGGCCTTGCTGGACCATTACACGGCCTTGCAAACCAGGAAGTATTAAAGTGGATACAAGAAACCATAGATAAGAAACTAGGTGGAAAGGTTCCAACCAAAGAAGAATTAAAGAAATTCGTAGAAGAAACACTATCAAGCGGTCAGGTAATACCAGGATACGGTCATGCAGTTCTAAGAAAAACAGACCCACGCTATATGGCACAAAGGGAATTTGCACAAAAGCACTTAAAAGATGACCCAATCTTCCAGGTTGTTTCAATGCTTTATGAAGTAGTTCCGCCGATTTTGTCTTCACTGGGCAAAGTAAAAGATCCGTGGCCAAATGTTGATGCACATTCTGGCTGCATCCAGTGGCATTATGGTGTTGTAGAGTATGATTTCTACACAGTATTGTTTGGAATTGGAAGAGCATTAGGTGTTCTTGCCAACCTTGTGTGGGATAGAGCACTTGGATATGCAATTGAAAGGCCAAAATCTGTTACCACAGATATGCTTGAGAAGTGGGCAGGAATTAAGTAATTTAAGTTTTAAAAAAGTCTAATTGGGAGGGGTTTTTAAAAACCTCTCCTTTTTTTGTTTATGGAGGTGCTTGTGGATATACTCATCACAGGGGGAGCTGGTTTTATTGGTTCAAACTTAGCTTTGTATTTTCAAAAGATAGCTGACAATATCACTGTTGTTGATGATTTTTCAAAAGGTTACTATAAGAATTTAGAAAACTACGAAGGTGATTTAGTGTTGCTTGATATTTCAAAAGAAAATATTGATTGGGAGCACTATTTGGACTTTGAGCCAGATTATATTTTTCATGAAGCCTCAAATACAGATACAACATTTGCAGATGATAAGGAAATGCTTAGAAGCAATATTGAAAGCTTTCGTAATGTATTAGAACTTGCTGTAAATTCTCAAGCAAAAGTGATTTATGCATCAAGTGCGGGCATTTATGGCAAAGGAACTATTCCCATGAATGAGGATTCAAAAAGAGATCCAAAGAATGCTTATGCTTTTTCAAAGTATATTTTAGAAAATATGGCAAAAAAATATACAGAAAATTATGAAATAGAATGTGTTGGTTTAAGATATTTTAATGTATATGGACCAAGAGAATCCTTTAAAGGCAAAGCAGCGAGCATGATTTATCAATTGGCACTTCAAATGAAAGAAGGTAAAAAACCCCGTATATTTGAATTTGGGGAGCAATTTAGAGACCAGATTTATGTTAAAGATGTGGTTGAGGCAAACTTGCGAGCTATGGAAGCACCATCCGGTGTTTATAATGTGGGCACTGGTAAACCTACAACTTTCAATAAAATTGTGGAAGTTTTAAATAAAGTTTTAAAAACAAACTTAGAACCAGAATATATAAAAAATCCCTACACTCAATTTTATCAGGACCAAACATTGGCTGATATGAATTTATCTGCAAGTAAAATGGGTTTTGTAGCAAAGTACGATATAGAATCTGGTATCGAAGATTACATGAGGTGGCTTGGCTTTGCTTGATATTGAAAAACTTGTAGGTACTTCTTGCAGATTGTGCCCAAGAAACTGCAAGTTAAATCGCAATATTGAAACTGGTTTATGTAAAACAAACAATAAAATTGAAATAGCGAGTTTTAATTTACATTTTGGCGAAGAACCTCCAATTAGCGGAAATTATGGTAGCGGTACTGTGTTTTTTGCAGGTTGCAATATGGCCTGTGTGTTTTGTCAAAATTATCCAATAAGTCAGTTAAAAAGCGCTTACAAAACAATTGATGAATATGCACTTGCTGATATTTTTTTAGAATTGCAAAATAGAAAAGCTCATAACATTAATTTGGTAACACCTTCTCATTTTGTTCATTTGATTTGCAAATCCATTGGAATTGCTAGGCGAAAAGGCTTTAACATACCAGTTTGCTACAATACAAGCTCTTATGATAAGCCAGAAATTATTGAATATTTGAAAGATTTTGTGGATATTTACTTAGCTGATTTAAAATATGCAGATAATGATTTATCTTATAAATATTCTGGTATAAGCGATTATTTTGAAGTTGCAACTAAATCTATCTTAAAGATGCAGCAAACAAAAGGACATTTATCAATAAAAAACAAGATAGCCAGTAGTGGTTTAATAATTAGACATTTAGTTATTCCAAATAATATAGGCAATTCCAAAAAGGTTTTAGATTGGATTGCAAGTAATATTGAACATCCAACGGTCTCCTTAATGAGGCAGTATTTTCCTGCTTATAAAGCCTTTAATTACCCAGAAATTGCTCACAAACTAGTTAACTACCAATGGAATGAAATATTAGAATATACAGACAAATTAGGCATAGATGGTTATTTTCAAGTAGCTTAAATCTATATATAATTAAACAAACTCAATTGATTTACTTTTGCAAAACTCTGTAGTAGTGCTTGCATTATGGTAACTTCTTGCTCATAGTTGCTTATTACTTGGGCATAATTTGCATCCTGAAGGTTTGATAGAGTTTGAGAGTTTGACAAAGAAGTATTATTTATGCGCGTTTGAGCAAGTTGCATGCGTTGCTCGTAGGCTCCAATAACTGATCGATTTGCATCTACTTGAGATAATGAGTTTTGAATGTTGGTTATTGATTGTTGAAGCATATTTGTAAGTTTAATGGAAAATGAATCGCCATCTTTTAATAAAGGTGTTACATTCTGTGAAGCCAAAGTTAAATTTAATCCATCTGGTAGCTGGATTTGTGTGGTATTTAAAAAACTTGCAATAGCATTATTTGAAGTTCCAGATGTTGAATAAGAAGCATATGTATTGTTCTTTGAGTCTAAAACGGTTATTCGAAATATACCACTTGTAACGCCCATTGTGATTTTTCCGATATTTTGGTTTTTTGAGTTTGTAATTGTAATTGTATGTGGAAATGAAATACCACTTGATGCGCCAGATACGCTAAATGTCCATGTATCTGAGTTGTTGCCCGTATAGTAGCCAGAAACTGTTGGTACAAGCGTAGAGCCTGCGCTAAAGCCTGTTGCTTTTGAGATTTGATTTACACTTTGCCCAAGTATTGCAGCCTGGGCATTGTCAAATGCATCAAATACATCTATACCACCGCCTTGCTGTATAGTGTTAAACACGCCAAATATATTAGCTGCGCTTTTTGCGCTATTACTATTAAGAACATTAATTGATAAATTGAGTTTGCTTGTGCCACCTCGTAGGTCTTGAATTACAATTTGACCATGCTGGATAGTTGCAGACACTGTTCCTAAAAATGCGTTTGAGATCCCGTGGCTTATTGAGTTAAATAAGCCAAATACCGGCATTGATGAAGTTTTTGTTTGCATTGCAATATTTAAAACACTCGAACCTATTTTATTATCTGCAATTTGTATTATGCCATGGTTTATGGTAGCTGTAACATTAAATATTCTACCGATGCTTGCAAGCATTGCAGAAACTGTGGTGTTAGCAGAAAATGATATTGTTGTGCTCACTCCACCAGAATGACTCAAACCTCTAATTATGACTGAACTACCATTTGTAAGTTGGCTAATAGTTGTGTTACCGTTTGCAATTGTACCACCTGAAAGAGTTATGGTTTTATTATTTTGTAACAATTCTTTTGTGCTTAAGTGTGTAATAAAGCTTAAAAAGTTACTAAGGCTTGCAGTAGCTAAGTTGTTTGCAATAGAGAATGTTCCAGAAACTATGTTGCCGTTGTGGTCTGTGCCTGTTAGCACTATTGTTTGGCCTGTTTGTAAGGATACATTTGACAAAGAATTTGCTAAGTGCAGATCCACAAGTTTTGTTTGAGCAGTTGCAGGGTCATTTGAGGAGTTTAAAAGCTGATTGTTTGACTGCAAAGTTTGATTTTGTTGGTATAACAGTTCTTTAGCATTTATAGTAATCGGTGTTGTTAAACCGTTTGAGTATGCTATAGAAAGATTGTTGTTATCTCCCATATAAACATTGTTTCCACCTGGAGAATAAGAAAAGGTAAAACTTCCACTTGCGCCTTTTGGTATATAAATTTTTACGCCTCTGCCTGTATTAAACCAACCGCCTATTTGAATCAGGCTTGAGACATCCGTGGAGTTGGATAATTGGTCTCCTTCTGAGCTTGATCTGTCAATTCCGTCAGAGCTTATTGGTATTAAATTTCCATTACTATCTGTAATTGAGAGTTTTCCTGAAGTAATATTAACTGTATAAGTACCACTTTGAAACTGGTTTAAATCTCCAAAGTTTTTTGAAGTAGTAATTTGAAAAGCATTGTTTGAAGCATTATTTATAATTGCCACCTGTTGCGTAACATTTTGCACGGGCGCTGTATTTGTTAAAAAGCCGCTAAATAGATAATTTCCGCCAAACATTGTATTTGCACTGTTTTTTATTTCGGCTTCCATTGCTTGCAGTTGTTGAGCTATCGCTGTGTTGCTTGCTGTGTCATTCGTAGCATTTGCAGCCTGCACAACCAAAGAACCGGAATTTTGCAAAAGTTGACTCATATTTTGTGTAGCAGTATCCTGAGCCGAAAGGGTGGAATTTGCTAAATTAATATTTGACGTGTATTGGGTAAATTGCGATTGTATATCATTAATCGAAAGCACTTGTGACAAAGCTGTTGGGTTATCAGATAAATTATTTATGCTTTTGCCCGTAGCCATTTGGGTTTGGGTATTGTAGAGTTGAGTGTTTATGTTGTTTATATTAGACAAAAAGTTATTAAACAACATTGAATTTGTAACTCTCATAAAACCCCTCTCTATTGTACCATATTAATTAAAGATTGTGTCATTTGATTAACAATAGCTATAAATTGAGCAGATGCCTGATACGCCATCTGGTATTTAATCAGGTTGGCTGCTTCTTGATCCAAAGATACACCTTCTTGGGACTGTACCATACTTTGTGTTTGTCCTACCATAGAATTTTGAGAATTTAATATATTTTGGTTTGATTTAGCTAGTGAACCAATTTGACCAACAAAAGCCTCATAGTACTGATTTATAGTTTGGGTATTTGCGTCCATAACATTTTGATTTTGCAGGTTTGCGATAGCAAGAGCATTTGTGTTGTCACCAGGTGATAGAGATTTGCCTGCTGCAATTTTGCTTTGGTCATTTACGATAACAGAGTTTACAGCTATATTTGAAGCATTTGTGCCAGTAAAGAATGTATTTATTCCAGCAGCTGCCAAAAAGTTTGAAGTATCGCCAGCAAATGAAAATTTATAGTTGCTATTGGATATAATCTGGACATTGCCTTGAGCTATGCCAGATAGATTCATTGAAATGCCGTACTGACCAAGAGCATTATTAAACCTAATGCTTATATCATCAAATGCATCGCTTGCACCAATGGGTATAGAAACTGTATTTACAAGATTATTATTTGAATCGTAAATATTTACACTTAATGTGCCATCTTTTATTGGTAAGTTAACACCAGCTTGCTCCGATTGGCTAATTGGGTTTGTTGAGCTTGTGATAGCGTAAGTGCCCTGCGTTTGTGTATATGCACTAAGGCCGCTTCCTCCTGAGTGAATAATATTTACTTGGTTAATAATTGAATTTGCAAGTGTATTTAGAGTATCCATATAGTTAAGTGTACCTTGTGTAGTAGGCGTATTAGAACCAGATGGGCTAGTCTGGTTTGCAAGTTGTATGACTGCACCTAAACTTCCGCCTGTAATTTTATTTGTTATTATTTGTCCGCTGGCTACAACACCTACATTTTGTCCATTACTTATTGTTTGTGTGGTAAGATTAGTAGAGTTTATGCCAGAAACGATAGTTGCGCCACCCAATAATATAGTCATTTCGCTTTGATTGTCGCTTATTGATTGATTTTGACTGCCTGGAGAATATGTGTTGTTCAAAACTGTAACATTGGCTATTTTTTGCAATTGTTGGACAAGTTGATTTCTTTGGTCAATTAGTGTGTTGGCCGATTGGTTTGGCGATAGAGCAGCTAATTTTATTTCGTTGTTAATGCTAGCTATATTCTGAGTAATCGTATTAATCTGATTTACACTTGAAACCACTTGCGAATTTAAACTGGTATTTAATTGTTGCAAAGAACCATAACTTGACTGAATAGCTTGCACTAACGTTTGACCATTTTGTATTACTTGCTGACGAGCTGTTGCTAAATCAGGATTAGATGATAGAGATTGCCATGAGCTAAAAAAATTATTTAAAGCGGTATCTAGCCCACTGCCATTTGTTTCATTAAAAATATTCTGTATTTGAGATAAGTTATCATTTAAGGTTTGATAATAAGCTTGTGAATTTAGTTGTTGGTTGAGCGTATTATCAAGCAATTGATTGCGCGATGAAGTTATTGTTTGAATATTTACACCAAGACCATACTGACCGGTGGGCGTATTTATAGGGTAGTTTTCTGTAATCGTTGGAGATTCATTCGTGTAGCCAGGTGTATTTGCATTCGAGATATTGTTTCCGGTTATATTTATAGCATTTTGAGCAACATTTAAGCCACTTGCACCAATATTTAATGCATTAAAAATTGAGGGCATTTATACCATCCTGTTAAAGTTTGATTTATATGGCACGGAAGCTTTATTATTATAAGTTTGATTTAGCTGCATAAAGTTTGAGTAAAAATTTAGAATCGAGCTCGAAAAAGCTAAGTGTTGCTGAGCTATTTTAGCATTTATGCTATTCTCATATAAGAATTTATTTGAAATTTGTATTATTTTACTTTTGTATTTTAATAGCTGGTTTTTTTGAGTATCCATCTCTTTTATCCGGCTAAGACAATTAGTTATTGAGCGCAGATAGTTTTCTTTTTCTTTTAAAATGCAAGAAATTCCATCAATGTCAATTGTAATCAGACACGCTCTCTCTTTTTGTGACAATTCAATTAATTGTTCATAATTTTTAATTACAGTTTGTATACAACTGTCAAGATGCTCATCCATTCTTTATTTCCTCTAATATGCTTTTAGCTAAATTTGTCAAATCTGGATTATAAGTACCATTTTCATACGCTTTTTGGACAGCCTCAAGGCGTTTTTGGTGATTAGCTTCTAAATCTGATAAATTAGAAAGAATTTTAGCTGTTTTAGATATATTAATGCTATCTTGCACTGTGTTACTATTTTTTGAGTCAGTTGTTTGTGTAGTTTGTATTTGAGTATTTTTTTGAATTTTTTTATGGTTTAATATAGAATCTATACTTGAACCTAATATATCTGAAATTTTCATTTTTCACCTCCTTTAAAAGGTATCGGATGGTTGCCGAAAAATTTAAGCTTTCTCATAATAAGAAATTACCTTTTGCACGTATTGAACAGTTTCTTTAAATGGTGGTATACCATCAAATTTTTTAACATTACCCAGACCTGCATTGTAAGCTGCTAAAGCCAAAGGTACACTTTGAAGATTTTGGATTAAATTGCTTAAGTATTTAGTGCCAGCCATGATATTTTGCACAGGGTCGAATACATTTGTTACACCAAGACTTTGTGCAGTTTGTGGCATAAGTTGCATCAATCCCGCCGCACCCTTTGCAGAAACAGCGTTTGGATTGAAGTTTGATTCTGTTTTTATAACACTCAATATTAGTTTTTCTGGCACTTTATACATCGCGGATGCTTTTTGTACTACATTCATAATATCTTTTGGCAAATTTAACTTGAAAGGAATATAGTTATTTTGTTTTAAATTTATAGGTTGCTGTATTGTAGGCGTTTTAACATTTTCTATTTCTTTTTTTAGTGCATTAAATATGGAGCTTGCTATGCCAAAACTACTTGTGTTAGCAATTTGATTCGCCAAAGCCTGTTGATACATTGATTGATATATACTGTTTTGTGCCGAATTACCAAGTGTGCTGTCTTCACCGATTTTCATGGTCTTGAGCATCATTTCAACAAAGATAGCTTCAAATTCTTTTGACAAACTTTTTAACTTTTGCAGATTATCGTTATCTGGTTGATTAGTAATTTTAATTGCATTAACATTCATCACATTACCTCAAGTGATGCATTTAAACTGCCAGCTTGTTTTAATGCTTCAAGGATTGCTATGATATCGTTTGGCGTAGCACCGGCTTTATTTAGAGCATCTACTAAGTTTTTGACCGTTGCTCCTTTATAGAAATTCAAAAAATGGCTTTGTTCTTGGTTTACCGTAATGGTTGGATTTTGTGTAACTACAGTTTGACCTTGAGATAGTGGAGCAGGTTGAGAAACTTGCGTGTTTGGACTTATTGTTACAGTTAAATTACCATGTGATACACTTACTGGATTTATTGTAACATCTCCGCCAATAACCACGGTGCCAGTTCTTTCATCTATAACTACTTTTGGCTTCACTTCATTTTGAATTGTCAATTGATTTATTGCTGATACAAAGCCTACAACATCACCCTTGTATAAATCTGGCACGTCCACGATTACACTACCAGAATCATTGGCATGTGCAATGTATTGTTTGAAATGAGAGTTGATTGCCTGTTGTATTCGATTTGCCATAGTAAAATCCGGATGATTTAAATCAAAATATAACTTATTCATACCGGATAAATTAACCTCTACTTGACGTTCCACCAGAGCACCATCTGGTATAAATGCTGTAGTTGGAAAATTTTGCCTTACATTGCCGCCAGCTGTACCAAAACTAAAACCGCCGATAGACAATGGTCCTTGTGCTACCGCATAAACTTTATCATTTGCACCAACGAGCGGCGTCATAATCAATGTGCCACCCTGCAAGCTTTTAGCGTCTCCGATAGATGATACGTTTACGCTAATACGTGAGCCTTCTTTGATAAACGGAGGGAGGTTGGCCGTTACTATTACAGCTGCAATATTTTTTGTTTGTAAACTTGCTGTTAAAGCTGGTGGCAAATTTACATTAAAACGCCTTAGCATATTAATAACGGATTGTATTGTAAATTTTGCATTTGTGCCATCGCCTGTGCCAGCGAGCCCCACCACAAGCCCATAGCCTACAAGCTGGTTTTGCCTTACACCTCTAACATTTGTAATATCTCCAACTTTAACATCAATAGCGTATGAATTAAAACTGTATAAAAACACTAAAACAAATACTAAAAATTTTAAAATGGTCTTATGAGTTCCCATAGTTTTGCAAGCCATCCGATATTATTTGTATTACTTACGACGCCTTTTCCATTATAGAATATTTTTGCATCAGAAATCAAGTCTGAATTTATTGTGTTTGAGCTTGAAATATCGTACTTATTGATAATTCCAGTTAGCACGACAGTGTTTTCTTGGCCATTGGTATAAATTTGTTTTTCACCTCTTATAAAAAATCTATTATTAGGCAATGCTTTAATAACCCTCGCTTCAATTGTTGCGGTTAGTGTATTGCTTGATTGGTTTGTGCCTGAGCCTTTATAACTGTTTGAACCGCCGAAATTTGCCAAATTGTTGTTGCCGCCATTTGCCAAGTTAAGAGCACTAAATATACGATTTTGCAAGCCAAGCAAAGTAGTAAGACCGCTATTTGTTGACGAGTTTTCACTGGTTTGCGTTTGAGAAGTGTTTTGACTGGCAATTTGCTCGCTAACAACAACTGTTACTAAATCTCCTACATGAGATGCTTTTATATCGCCAGCGAGGTTCGAAGAACTATCGCTCCATAATGATCCCAAAGCTGTTCTATTGCTCTCTTCTATAGAGGGTTGTTCCTTAACATATTGTGGCATTTTTTCGTAGTTTGATTTTATTTGTGCGTTTGAACATGAAGCAAGCATAAAGGCAATTGACAAAAAACTTAAATATTTCCACTTCATAGCCTACCTCCAACTTAATATTAGCAAAATCTATTCCAAATAAAAAATTAAATTTATATTGACTTTTTATGAGATGGCTATATATTTATAATAAAAAAACGGGAGGTAGATTATGAAAAATATTGCGTTGGTGGGAAGTGTTATTTTATTAAGTGCATCTTTAGCTCTAGCTGGTACTTATGGAATGGGTCCTGGTCCAATGATGAGAGGTTATGGTCAAGCGCAGTATCCAATCCAAAATATTGGCGAAGCAAAAGCTCAAAATATGATTAAGCAATTTTTGGATTCAAACAACATGAAAGATTACAAAGTAATTAATATTCAAAAGATCCAAGTGCCGCGTGGAACAGCTTATTATGCTACTGTTGAAAATAAAAACAAACAGCAATACGAAATACATGTTAATCCGTGGGGATATGTTGTAGGTCCTTTTGCTTTACCTAGATAATATTATAATGGTCTAAGAATATTTGTTCCGACGATTATCTTTTTTATATTAAACAATCTATGTTTTTGGTGAGTGCCAAATTTGTCTAAATTTATTGTTATTTTTTCACATTCAAACTCTAAGTTACGTGTGTCTTTATAGTTAACTGTCACTTTAGATTTGCAAGACGTGAATTTATGTGTGAAATCAATTGATACTATATCTTTTAAGTGTAAGTCTTGAATGGGTTTTTGGCAGTTGATGGTATTACCAAGTATTATTCCATGTATATTTTGATTGCCTGTTGTAATTATTTGATCAAACGTGGGGAGTTTTTCTAAATATTCTGTTGCCCAGGTATTGTTTTTGTTTTTCTGTGATTTTTTTTCTATAAAATCTGTTAATTGTGAAAGATATATTAAACCATCATCAAATGAATAAATATTTTCAATGTTTGCTATTGAATCTAACCAAACAACGACACTTTTAAATTTTACAGTTGAAAATCTAGCATCAAAACGCTCTAAGTGTTCTTTTAGTTGTTTTGCAAAAAATTTTGTTTTATCAAGCGGATTTGGTAATTCTTTAAATGTTTGATTAAAGTATCTATCTGTTTTTAATTGAATTATTTTGCCATTTTTGTAAGAGTCAAAATTATCACCTTTAAAATTTGCCGCATAATATATCGTGCCTTTGTAGTTTTTTATTTCTATACAAAAAATTGTGTTGTTGTAATAAACAATTGCATCAATCTCTAAAAAATGTTTTTTATTGTATGGACTTCTCAATATTCGGTTGTAAAAAGCAGTGTAATTTTCATTTAAAATTTTTTGCAAAATAATTTCAGCTCCAAAGCCGAAACTTTCTTTTGGTGAGAGTTCAATGGCAAATAGCGCATCCCATGCTTTTTTTAAAATACAAAAAAAACCCATTAGATTTTTATATCCAAATTAACACCAGTAAGGTTTTCTTTATGTTCGCAAAAATTTAATAGCTCGCATAGGCAATCGTAGTCTTGAAAAAACTCTTTATTATATTTTTTTGAATATATACTAAATACACGTTTACCATCTTTTATTACTGCATTTATATCGAAATTGCTTAAATCTTTTTTAAAATGCTTTGAGAAAAGGTCTTTGTAGGTCTGTTTGCTGACCTTTCTTTTTAAGGTTTTTGTTGACTTGTAGTATTTTTCTTGTTGGTTATAAAAGCCTTCTATAGGTTCTATTTTGTCTATTAATATATCATTGTCGTCCATCAAACATTACTAAAAATTTTGCAATTTGATCTGGTAAATCTTTACGCTCACATATTATATCTATAAAACCTTTTTCCAGTAAAAACTCAGATCTTTGAAAACCTTCTGGTAATGCGTGTCCTATAGTTTGTTCAATAACACGTGGACCTGCAAAACCGATTAATGCTTTTGGCTCTGCTATAATAATATCCCCAAGCATGGCAAAACTTGCAGATACACCACCTGTTGTAGGGTCTGTTAATACAGAGATGTATGGTAAACCTTTTTCGGCAAGTTTTGTTAACGCAAAAGAAGTGCGTTCCATTTGCATTAAAGATAATATACCTTCTTGCATTCTTGCTCCGCCAGATGAACTGATAATAACCAAAGGTAAATTATGTTTTATAGCTTTTTCTATAGCCCTTACTATTTTTTCGCCTGTTGCATAACCCATAGAACCGCCTAGGAAAGAAAAATCCATAACGACAATTACGCACGGTTTTTCTTTTATGGTACACATGCCACATACGACTGCTTCTTTGTTTGAAGTTTTTTCTATTGCTTCTTCGGTTCTATCTTTATATGGTTTCAAATCTACGAAGTTTAAAGGATCTTTTGTTTTGATATTTGCATCAAATTCTTTAAAACTGCCAGGATCAACTGTAATGTTTATACGGTTTTTTGCAGATATCCTAAAGTAATAGCCACATTTGCAAACCCAAAAATTGCGCTGTAGTTCGTCTATATAGGTAGTTTCGCCGCAAGACGGACATTTAATCCATTTTTCTTCATTTTTTTTCTTTTTTTTGAATAACATAATTCACCCTCTATAAACAGTTTTTCCTTTATAAATTGTTTGGACTACATACCCATAAAGTGCTTTTGTGTCAAATGGCGTATTTTTACCTTTTGACAAAAAATTTTTTGCATTTACAACCCATTGTTTGTTTACATCCAGGAGCACAAGATTTGCCACCGAGCCTTCATTTAGCGTGCCTGCATCAAGTCCAAAAACTTTTGCGGGCCTAATGGTTAATAATTCTATTGCTTTTGATAGGTTTATAATGTTTTCTTTAACCAAATGAGTATTTACAACACCAAAAGCTGTCTCAAAGCCACTTATACCAAAACTTGCTTCTTGAATTGGTACGTTTTTTGTGTCAAGCTCATGTGGCGCATGGTCTGTTGCGATAGCATCTACAAGATTTTGCTTGAATGCACTTTTAATCGTATCTAAATCTTCTTTTGATCTAAGTGGTGGATTTACTTTAGCGTATGTATTGTGATCGTAAACTTCTTCTTCTGTAAGTGCCAAGTGATGAGGTGTTATTTCAAGTGTTATATTAAGATTTTCTTTTTTTGCATTTTTTAAAAGATCCAGCGATTCTTTTGTACTTACATGACAAATATGCAAGCGTGCATCACTTACTGTTCTTAATATCTCAATATCCCGTGCTATCATTGAACTTTCTGATAAGCTTGGTATGCCTTTTAAACCTAGCTCAAATGCCACCTTGCCATCATTTATGACACCATCTTTGGTAAAACTATAGTCTTCTTCATGTAAAGCAAAAACCGTATTTGTATTTCTTGTGTATAATAGTGCTGTGTATAATAGATTTGGGTCAAAAACAGGCTTACCATCATCACTAAAAGCAACACAACCCAACTGTTTAAGTGTAAAGTAGTCGCACAATTCTTTACCTTCTTGTTTTTTTGTGATTGCGCCTATTGGATAAAGATTACAAATATCAAGTTTATTAGCCTTATTTAAAATATAAGATACAACTAACTCATTGTCTATGGGCGGATTTGTGTTTGGCATACAACAAACACTTGTAAACCCACCTTTTACAGCAGCTTTCAGTCCAGTTTCAAGTGACTCTTTTTTTGTAAACCCAGGATCTCTTAAATGAGCATGTAAATCAACAAAACCGGGACAAACAATAAGACCGCTTGCATCTATCTCTTGATCTATTGAAAGACCACTTGAGTCACCAACCCGCTCAATTTTTTCATCATTTATTACAATATCTGTAATTTTTTCCAAATTATTTGCTGGATCTATTACAAAACCTGAATGAATAATTGTCCTCATATTTCACCTAACTTTTTTATTATAAGTTCATTTATAATCTTTGGATCTGCTTTTCCTTTCGTGACTTTCATAACGGCACCTACAAAAAATCCTATCGTATTTTTTTTGCCTAATTTATACTGTTCTACTGCTTTTGGGTTTGACGCAATCGCTTCGTCAAGAACTTTTTCTAGTAACCCAATATCTTGTATTAGGGTTAAATTTTCATTTTCAATTATAGTTTTAGGTGGTGAACCACTTTCGTACATTTTTGAAAAGACCTCTTTTGCTATTTTACCGCTAATGTCATTATTTTCAACCAAGTTTATAAGATCAGCCAGATCGACAGGTTTTATTTTACATTGAGTAATATCTTTATTTTCTTTATTTAAATAACCCAATGTTTCAGTTAGGACCCAGCTTATGGCGGATTTTGGATTAGATAGTTTAGCTACTTGTTCAAAATAATCGGCTAGCTCTTTTGATTCAATGAGAGTTTTGACATCATCTTCTTTAAGTGAGTATTGTTTAATAAATCTTTTCATTTTATCAAAAGGCAATTCAACCAAATCGTTTTTTATTGGTTCTATAAATTTGTTGTCAATTACAATTGGTAAAAGATCTGGATCTGGGAAATACCTATACTCATAGGCCTCTTCTTTAGTACGCATAGACTTTGTAGTGAATGTTCTTTCATCAAAGAGTCGAGTTTCTTGAATAATTTTTTGGTTGTTTTCTACAGCCTGAATTTGACGCTCAATTTCATACTCAAGCGCTTTTTCAACATGTTTAAAAGAATTCATGTTCTTAATTTCGACTTTAGTGCCCAATTCTATCTGACCTTTTGGCTTTATTGATACATTTGCATCACACCTTAGAGAGCCTTCTTCCATATTGCCGTCGCAAATGCCTAAATATCGTACAATCCTTCTTAATGACCTTAAGTACTGATAAGCTTGACTTGGTGTATTCATTGCAGGCTTTGAGACAATCTCAAGCAAAGGTACACCTGTACGGTTATAATCAACAAGGCTTGAATTGCTAGTGTGAATGGTTTTTCCTGCATCCTCTTCTATATGGATGCGTTCAAGCGGTATTTCTTTAAAACCATCTTCGTCTTCGATTTCTACAAAGCCATCTTGCAGTATAGGTAACTCGTATTGTGATATTTGATAGTTTTTTGGCAAATCAGGGTAAAAATAATTTTTTCTGGCCATTACGGAATATTTATTAATTTTACAGTTTAAGGAAAGTCCTAATTTTACAGCAAATTCGACAACTTTTTCATTTAAAACAGGCAAAACACCTGGCATTCCCATACATATTGGGCATACATTTTCATTGGGCAATGAACCAAATTTTGTTGAGCAAGAACAAAAGATTTTGCTATCAGTCAATAATTGTATATGAACTTCTAAGCCGATTGTGGTTTCGTATTGCATTTTTTCCTCCTTACGTATAAGGGTTAATTATATAGTCTTCAAGATGTTTAATATTTCTAAATATAGCTTTAGCACCTTCTTTTGTCATCGTAAATGATACTTTAGACTCGATAATGAGTTTGATAGCTTGCGAGTATATCTTGTGTTCTATCTTTAGGATTCTATCAGCAAGGCTTTCTGGTGTATCATTTTCATGCACGCTAACTGCGCCTTGTATTATAATGGGCCCACTGTCAAGTTCATTTGTAACAAAATGTACAGTTGCGCCGCTTATTTTAACACCAGCTTCCAAGGCTTGTTTTTGTGGGTGTAGACCTTTAAAAAGTGGTAAAAGGGATGGGTGTATATTTAAAATTTTACCTTCAAATGTGTCTACAAAACTATCATCCAGTATACGCATAAAGCCAGCAAGCACAATTAAATCGGGCTCATATGGCATAATGCTATCTATTAGTTTTTTGGCATATTCTTTTCTTGTGAGACCTCTTGGATCTAAAAAAATCGTTTGTATATTGTTTTGTTTTGCTATTTCAAGACCTGTGCACTGTTTGTCTGATACAACGCAAACAACCTGCGCTTTTAAAAACCCATTTTTTATATTATCCAGTATTGCTTTAAAATTTGAGCCTCTACCAGATAACATGCAAACTATTTTAAACAAACACCAACCTCTTTGACTACATTGCCAATTAAATAACTGTTTATATTGTTTGAATGCAGTTTATCAAGCACGATGTCCCTGTCTTTTTCATCAACCACTAAAACAAAACCAACACCCATGTTGAATGTCCTGTACATTTCTTCTTTTGAAAGTTTTGCAATATCAGAGACCAATAAAAATTCTTCCTGTGTTTTTATTGTTTTTGTGTCAATTTCGCAACCCAAGCCCTCAAGGCAGCGAGGTATATTTTCAATAAAGCCACCGCCTGTAATGTGTGCTGCTGCTTTTATGTATTGTTTGATAGGCTTAACGCTTGTTACATAAATAATCGTTGGTGTTAACAAAATTTCACCAAGCGTTTTATTACTTACAATTGTATCAAGTTTATATTTTGCAATTTCAAAGAACGCTTTTCTTATCAAAGAATAACCATTTGAATGAAAACCGCTTGAAGCAATGCCTATTAGGCAGTCACCTTCTTTAACGTTACCCTCAAATAAATCGTCTTTTTTTCCAATGCCAACGCAAAAGCCAGCTAGATCATACTCGCCTTTGTTATACATAGAAGGCATTTGTGCTGTTTCGCCGCCCGCAATAGCACAATTTGCTTGCCTTAAACCTTCAGCTATGCCTTTAAATACATTTTCCAAAACATTGTTTGATAAATCACTATATGCAATGTAGTCTAAAAAAAAAGCTGGCATAATGCCTGTTGTTATAATATCGTTTACATTCATGGCAACTAAATCAATGCCAACACTATCGTGTTTGTTTACAGCAAATGCAATTTTTAATTTTGTACCAACACCATCTGTTGTGCTTGCAATATAGATATCGCTGCCAAAATGACTTAAACTAAAAAGACTACTAAAAGCCCCTATTTTTGAAACAAAACCCTGATCTGGCAAGTTTTTTGATAATCTTTTTATGCTCTCAACAAATTTATTTCCTTTATCGATATCAACACCACTATCTTTATAATTAATCATTTTGTCCCCTTCTCTTGCTAAGCATTGGTTCAAAACTTTTGTAAACTATCATTATAATACCTGCAATAGGTATTGCAAATATTATACCTAATATACCATAAAGTTCTCCAAAAAACAAAATGGCAACTAATGCAAATAGTGGACTTATGTTTATTGTTTTTGAAAAAATAAATGGGGCTACAACATTACCTATAATAAAATGTATTGAAATAAATATTACTCCAACCTCTAATGTCAATAATAAACTTTTGTTTATTGCAATAGCTAAAAATAGTGGTGGTATAATAGCTATTACGCTGCCAATATAGGGCACAATATAGGCAAGACCACTAAGTATTGCAAATATTATAGAGTAATCAAGACCTACGATTTTAAAACCAATGTATGTAAGAACCGTTACAATAAGTATAACAATTAAAAGACCTTTAATGTAGCCAATACTCATTTCATAGATTTGTATAAATACATTTAGATAATTCTCGCCCAAAATATTGAATATAAAACTTTTTAGACTTGATCTATAATAATTTCTTGCGATGAGCATAAAATAAGAAATTATTGGAATGATAACCAAAGCAGAAAGAGCGGTTAAGCCTTTTATTATGCTAAACATAGACGACAAAGCAAAGCTTGGTGCAGAGGTTTGTATATTGCTTACAAGATTGTTTAGAAAAACTATAACTTCCCTTCGCCATCCAAAGCGTGCCAAAATAGAGTAATATAAGTGGTTTAAGATATTTTCTAAATTAGTTATGAGTTGAGGGATAGATTTATCCAGTTTGTTTATCTGCTGTATTAAAACAGGCACTATTAAAGAAAATATAAACACAATTAAAGACAATGCAATTAAAATGCCAAAAAGTGACGAAACCCAGGTGGGGATGCCAATACGATTTGTAAGTTTAACAAAAGGATAAACGCTTTCACTTAAAAAGTATGAAAAAATAAGAATTACTGTAAAAAAAACTACCTTAAAAAATAATAGATAAACTAATCCAACAATTAAAGTAAAGAAAACTATATGTTCAAAATATGTCTTTTGTTGGTCTTTGGTTAAAATTTATATAACCTCTTCTTCTTGTTTTTCTCTTAGTCTTGCCCTAATCTCTTTAAGGCGCTCCTTTTCTTCCTGAATGGCTTTTTGTGCTTCTTCTATATTTTCTATCAAAAATTTCTTTTTGTCATCAATATAATCTTTACCTTTTTCAATTAGTTCTTTTGAACTTTGAGCTATTTTTGAAGCCAGATTTTCTATTTTTTCTTCAATGTTTTCTTTTTGTTCTTTGAGTGTTTCAATACTTTTTTCTGTTAATGTAGAAAGCTTTTCTTTTGTATTTTCTGATTTTTCAGATTTCAAAAACCATACTATAGCAGTGGTTGCTGCACTAATTCCAATCAAAGCAACCCCAAGTAAATACTTTTTACTCATCTTCATCTCCTTTAAATTTTTTTATAAAATTTACAATACCAAACAAGTATGCATAAACTTCGTCTAATTTTTCTTCGATTGATTCTACCCTGTCAAAAACATACTCAATATGATTTTTTGCTTTTTTGTTAGTATCAATAACAAGATTGCTAACAGAATTTGAAGCTTCTTTTGCACCATCTAAAACATCAGACATTGTGTCTTTTGCTTTATTTGATAATTCTTTTACGCTTAACAATATTTCTTTTGACATATTTACCATATCTGAAGCTTTATAGAACATATCTTTGGAATCTGCAACAAGTGGTTGGATTTCTTTTTTAATTTCATCGATTTTTTGCTGCATTTTTGTATATTGATTTTTCACCAAGATTAAAGCAACCAAACCAAAAATGGCGACGCCTAAATAAACGATCGCTATAACGGCTAATGAAACCTCACTTATACTCATTAAACGCACCTCCTAATTTCTTTATTATATAATGAAAGACTGTAAAAATCAAATTTTTTTAGACAGATATTCTATTATCTCGCTTGCACTTTCTTCTATAGATTTTTTTGTTACATCGATTTTTTTCCAGGAGGGGTGTTTTTTGTATAAATTTTCTGCGTATTCTATTTCTTCGTAGATTTTTGACATTTGCGCATAGGATTTAACCCCAAGCTTTTTTGCGCGCTCTTGTCTTATTTCGTAGAGTCTTTCTGGACTAATGCTTAATAAAAATATTTTTTCTTGATTAATATTGGTAAGCGCATCTGGGAGTTTCTCGTTTTTGACTATGGCAAAGTTTGCTACCTTATAACCTTCTTGGGATAGGTAAACACTTAAGGGTGTTTTGCTTGTTCTTGAGAGACCTATTAAGATTATATCCGCTTTATCAAGATCTTTTGCACTTTTGTTATCATCATGCATTATGGTGTATTCTATCGCTTTTATCTTTTCAAAATATTTATCGCTAATAGTATGCAAAAGTCCAGATGCTTTTATGGCTTTTTCTTGTAGAAATACTTCAAATTTATCTATAAAATAGCCAAATAAATCCATTACTTCAATATTGTTTTTAGAAAATAATTCAGAAACATATACCCTCAAATCATTATCTGCTAACGTTGTAACGACAAGTGGTTTTTCTATTAAAGCTTTTTTTAGCACTTCCTGTGTTTTAATATTGTTTATATTACCAAATCGTCTTACAGTAACCTCGGATTTTGGAAAATGAACCAAAAAAGCTCTTATAAATCTTAAAGCAGTCTCGCCAGTGCCATCTGAAACCACATAAATATATTTCATAATTAATATTCCAGTACTTTTTTAAGAAAGTATAAAAACCATATAACCAAAACGCTTGATATAGGAAATATTGGATTTATAATTTTTGATTGAGCCATTGCGTTAAACAACATTAATATGCCTAAAAATCCCAGTGAATAGAGTGTACCTAAAAATACCTTACGCACAAAATCATCTTTTCGTGCTGAAATACTCATACTCATAAATAACAAACAAGGCAAGATGGCAATTATACTTAAAGCATAAACAATCTTAAAAACAATTTCTGATATATACAAAAAACGGTTGCGTTCAAAACTAATTGATTTTTTGTATAGTTCAATAATGTTTGGTGTTTGATATTCTAATCCTTTGACAAGGCTAAAAAAACTAAAATCTTTTAAAAACAGGTTGTTTTGTGATAGTAATTTTATACTGTCATGCTCTATCTTGATAATAGTGGGTTTTTCTAGTACCAATCCAGAATTGCTTAGTTTTGCCAATTGAGCAATAGCTACTTCCCTTATGCCATTGTCAGAGGTAAAATATACTTTAACATCACTGGCTATTTTTTGATTATAGAAAATCGAATTGATATTTACAAAAACATTACCTTCTTTAGCCCAAAGATTCTGATTTTTATTTTCTATATAAATTTCTCTAACAAGTAAAGCATTATCATAGCTATAAGGCACTATAAAATTGTCAAGTACTATCATAAATAAAACTAGAAAAATAGCAATGCCAGAGACTGGTATGGCAATTTTAAATGCGCTTACACCACTATTTTTCATTGCCAAAATTTCGTTTGTATATGCCATATAACCAAGACTTATTAGTGTGCTAATGCTAAATACAAACGGCAATAAAATGTATACCATTTTTGGTGTATATGAAAGGTAATAATAAAGGACAAAAGAGAATTTAACATTATTTGATATTAACGTGGAAAGATTATTAAAGAAGTCTATCACATAAAACAGACTAAGAGCTATAACAAAAACCAGCAAGAAAATCTTTATAAACCGCTTTGCGATATAACTATAAATAAGTTTCATATTTTTTCGATATATACCAGTGTTCTAATATTTGTGGTAAAATTTTTTCAAATGTACCAATACTTATCATATTAGAAGCATCTGATAATGCCTCTTTTGGGTTCATGTGTGTTTCAAAAAATAAACCATCTATGCCAATACTTGCTGCGGCTTTTGCTAAAAATGGTGCATATTGGGGCGTACCAAGACTGCTTTTTGCGCCACCTGGCAGTTGCATTGAGTGTGTAGCATCGTAAATTACAGGTACACCAAGTTCTTTCATTATAAGCATACCTCTAAAATCAACCACTAAGTTATTATACCCAAAGCTTGAACCTCTTTCTGTCAACCATACATTGTCATTACCAGAAAATTTAACTTTCTCAACTGCGTACTTCATATCCCAGGGTGCCATGAATTGTCCTTTTTTTATATTTACGATTTTACCGGTTTTTGCAGCAGCTAAAAGTAAATTTGTTTGCCTACAAAGAAGTGCTGGGATTTGTATAACATCTACGGTGTCTTTGATTATTTCAGCTTGAGCTGGCTCATGTATGTCTGTGGTAACAGCTAAATTTGTTAACTCTTTTACTTTCGACAAAATTCTTAAACCTTCATTAATTTCTACTCCGCGGTAAGAATCGATTGAAGTGCGGTTTGCTTTATCAAATGAAGCTTTAAAAATTATTTTTATACTAAATTTATCGCTTAAATTTTTGAGTTTTTCTGCTATATTTAAAACAATTTGCTCGCTTTCTATCACGCAGGGACCTGCTATAATAAAATGTTCCACGTTAAACCTCCTTTTGACTTTATACCAGATAAATGTTTAAGTTTCAAATTCAACGACTGTGTTTTTGCCTCTTTTTTTTGCTTGATACATTGCATAATCTGCATTTTTAACACAATCTGTAAAATTTTTGCAACTATCAGGCCAAAAAGATATTCCTATGCTTACAGTTATTTTTATGCCATTTAAATTAAAAGCTTCTACACTGTTTTTTATGCGATTTGCAATATTTATAGCAACATTTTTTGGCACATTTTTCAATATTACAATGAATTCTTCTCCACCGTATCTTACACATACATCATTTTCTCTTAAGTTTTTATTTATGATTTTTGCTATTTCTTTTAAAAATTGATCACCTGTTTTGTGTCCGTATGTGTCATTAACCGATTTGAAGTTGTCTATATCAATAAACAAACATGCAAAATTTATATTGTTTTTTTGTGCTTCGTTAAATAACAGGGTTATATATTCTTCCAAGAATAGCCTGTTATATGCATTTGTTAGAGGATCTTTGTATGTTTGGTTTTTAAAAA
>NZ_JBMFGQ010000010.1:0-30198 GCF_049977265.1 Desulfurella sp.
ATAAAAGATTTAGAAAAATGGATTTAGAGGAAATTATTGGGTATAAATTTAAAAATAAAGCATTGCTGGATAAAGCTCTAACACATAGATCCTATGCAAAAAACCCATTTTACTCAAATGAACTGTTGGAATTTCTAGGTGATGCTGTGCTTGAACTAATAGTTAGTGAATATTTAATCAATAACTTTCAAAATTTAAGAGAAGGTGCGCTGTCTAAAATTAGAGCAGCAAGTGTAAATTCAGATGTTTTATCCGATATATCGAAAAACTTAAAACTTTATGAATTCTGCAAATTAGGTAAAAGTGAAAAGCAAAAACAAATAGCATTAAACAAAAAAATATTAGAAGATTTGTTTGAGGCATTGGTAGGTGCTATTTATTTGGACTCTAGCCTGGAAGGTGCTAAAGATTTTGTTTTGGCACTTCTTAAGCCAAAAATTGAAAAATTTAGTGAGTATAAACTATTTGACCCCAAAACCGTTTTACAAGAATTAACACAAAAAAAATTTGCAATGCTGCCAGAATACGTTTTAATTAAAGAAGAAGGCGAACAACACAACAAAACTTTTCACTCTCAAGTGGTAATTGGCAATAAAACCTACGGCGTAGGCATTGGTAAAAGCAAAAAAGAAGCAGAAAAAAACGCTGCTTTAAAAACAATAGAGATTTTAGAAAATGTTTAAATCCGGATATATCGCCTTAATCGGCAAGCCAAATGTTGGCAAATCAACTTTTTTAAATCTAATGATCGGAGAGAAATTATCAATTGTAACAAACAAACCCCAAACAACAAGAACGCCTATAAAAGGCATTTTGACAACAGATAACTATCAGATAATTTTTATTGATACGCCAGGCATTCATGAGAGCCAAAAAAAGCTCAATCAAATAATGCTTTCAAGCATTAAATCCACTATTGAAGATGCGGATGTCTGTTTTATTATTGCTGATAGCCCAGGCAACGATTATCTAAAAAACTTTGAAGATTTGCTTTCGAAGAAAAATACCATACTGTTAATAAACAAAGCTGACAAACTAACAAAAGAGCAGATTGACTCAATTAGAGCAGAATTTATGATTATTGACCCCAAAAAAATTATAGTTACAAGTCTTATAATGGATAACCCAAAAGAAGAAATCTTAAATGCTATATTAGAAGAGCTAAAAGAAGGCCCAAAATACTATACTGAAGATGAAATTTCTATCAACAGTTTGCGTTTTTTAGCATCTGAGTTTATTAGAGAAACATTAATTGAAAACTTATCGGAAGAATTGCCATACTATATAGCAGTAGTAATTGACGAATTTAAAGAACGCAACGAAAACCTTACATATATCAAAGCTATAATATATACAGAAAAAGACTCGCAAAAAGCCATAATTATAGGTCAAAACGGCTCAATGCTTAAAAAAATTGGCTCAAGCGCAAGAAAAAAAATAGAATATTTGATTGATAAAAAAGTTTATCTAGAGCTTTGGGTTAAAGTAAAAAAAGGCTGGACTAAAAACGAAAAACTTATAAAAGAATTCTTAAGCGAATAAGGAGCAATTATGAAAATTTTTGGCACAGATGGCATAAGAGGCAAAGCAAATGTTTTTCCGCTTGTTGGCGATGTAGCTTACAGGCTTGGGAAAGCTTTAGTATACGCTCTTGATTCTCAAAAAAATAAAAAAAAGAAGATTATAATAGGAAAAGATACAAGGATTTCCGGCTACATGCTTGAATCTGCTATTACTTCAGGTATAGTATCTATGGGGGCAGATGCATATTTGGTGGGACCAATGCCAACACCCGCCATTGCTTTTTTGGTTAAAAGTATGAGGGCCGATGCAGGTGTAGTTATTTCTGCTTCTCATAATCCCTTTGATGATAACGGTATAAAAATTTTTTCGCATGAGGGTATAAAAATATCCGTTGAATTGGAAGAATTAATTGAATCATACACATTATCCAATGCTTTAGATAATGTTAAATTTTTGGGCGCAAATATTGGAAAAGTATTCAGGATAAGGGATACGCTTGGCAGATACATTGTTTTTGCAAAAAATGTATTTCCATACAATCTTGAACTAGATGGGTTAAGACTTGTTATTGATTGTGCAAATGGAGCAACATACAAAGTAGCACCCATGATATTTGAAGAACTTGGTGCAGAAGTCATTTTAACAAACAATGAACCAAACGGCACAAACATCAACGAAAAATGTGGCTCAACCTACCCTAACAATATAATCGAAAAAACCACACTTTTTAGAGCAGATGTTGGAATTGCTTTTGATGGTGATGGTGATAGAGTTATTATGGTCGATGAAAACGGCAAGCTAGCGGATGGTGATGCCATATTATCTATATTAGCTATAGATTTAAAAAATAAAGGCAAGTTAAAAAACAATACTATTGTCGGCACAATTATGAGTAATTTTGGACTTGAGTATGCTCTTAAACAAAACAGCATAGATCTTGAGAGAGTAGACGTTGGGGATAAATATATTATCCAAAGGATGCTCGAAAAAAACTACAATTTAGGTGGAGAACCATCTGGTCATGTGGTTTTATCAGACTTTAATACTACAGGAGACGGTATTATCACAGCATTAGCGGTTTTGTCAATCATGGTTGAGCAAAATGTCAAATTGTCCCACCTACTTGAAAACTTTACAAAAGTTCCAGAAAAAACGAAAAATGTCCATGTAAGTAAAAAGATAAATTTAGATGAAATCGATGAAATAAAACAATCCATTGAACAAGTAAAAAACAAACTGAACGGCGAAGGTAGACTTATTGTGCGCTACTCCGGGACAGAACCGGTAGTTAGAGTCACAATTGAGTCAAAAGACATAAATATAATAAATGAAGGAATTGAATTAATTTCAAAAACAATTGAGAAGCATCTATCATGAAAACAATAATTTTACATGATTTTGACCAGAAAGAGCTTATAAAATTCGTAAGACTATATAAGCAGCTTGAAAAAGATTCGCTTTTGCCAGAAGCTATAATTGCTTCAACCACTGAAAGCTCATTAAACCAACTGTTAAAAAATTTGCTTTTGGATCTCGAAAAAGAGCATTTAGAGTTTACTTAAAATATGAACTTCATAGGCTCTTTTGTAAGTGGCTTTATACTGGGCGCTGGTGCTAGCGTACCAATTGGTCCAATAAACATACTTATTATTAATGAAGCACTTGTGTCTTATAGAAACGCTTTTTTGTTAGGACTTGGCGCAATGTGTGCGGATATTACGTATTTAACGCTTATTTTCTTCGGTATTTTTGCGCACATAAATGAACACTCTGCTATTTTTCGTGTTTTGAGTTTTTTAGGCGGCACTTTTTTGATATACTTAGCTTACAAAATCTTCAGATCACGTGTAATTGATAGTGCTAAACTCAAAACACAAATTTATTTTGCCAGTCCTTTTAAATCTTACTCAAAAGGCTATATTTTAACAATTCTAAATCCATACACAATCCTATTTTGGACAAGCATGCTAGCTTATATTGGTCAAAATAACCTGCAGTTTGGATTTACACTTATAGGATTAATTTGTGCTATAATACTATGGATAAGCTTGATGCCTTTTTTTGTTTACAAAACTAAATCTTTTTTTAATCAAAAGGTTGGAGTTTACGTAAATATTTTATCTTCTCTAATTATTTTTGGCTTTGGTATATCGATACTTATAAGATTATTGATTACAATGTCAACTTTTAAATAGTTGAATAGAACGGACCAAAAAATATAGCGAAAATCCAGCCAATATAAAAGCCAAAACAATATTAATCTTGTTTACCAAACTTGTATTAAAGGATTTTCTTATATGATTTAAAATTCTAGCAATAACCAAAAGATAACTTAACAAACCCATACCACTAAACAATACAAAGGCAAAAAGATACAAAGGGTTATAATATGGTATTACGCCTATGTCGTAGGCAAACTGCACATAAACAATCCAGAAAACTATCATTAATGGGTTTGTAAATGACATTGTAAAACCTGTCATAATAGACATGTGATGCGTTTTATGCTTCAGTTGAGATAATGAAACATTTTTCTTTATTCCATCTCTAAAAGCTAAAATTGATAAAATAGCAAGCAAAAGACCACTGGAAAACAATAAAACAGCTTTAACCTTTTCATCATCAAGAAAACTTGTTATGCCAAAACTAGCAATTATACCATAAATTATATCCGAACACACTGAACCCAAAGCAACCATATAAGCGGATTTTAAATTATTGTTTATAGCTCTTTTGGCAACTTCGATTTGCACTGCACCAATTGGGATAGCAATTAAAAAACCAACCAAAAAAGCAAAGATTACTATAATTACTAAATGCTTATAAAAAAATATCATTTAATATACAACTCGCAAGTTTTAAATCTTCCTTTGTAGTTATTTTAATATTATATCGAAAACCCTCAACAATTGAAACACTAGAATAGTAATGTTCCCATAAGCTTGCCTCATCGGTAAAAACTAAATTATCTTTAATAGACATCTCAAAAGCATTTTTTAACATTTTTGTATCAAAACCTTGAGGTGTTTGAGCACAGTAAATATTATCGCGAATAATTGTAAACTTTACATTACCATCTTGAACAAATTTTAAAGTATCTGTACATTTTGTCGCCAAAATAGTAGCTTTTTGCTTTGATACTTGATTTAATAATTCAAAAATTTTTGTTTTACTCAATATAGGCCTAGCTGCATCATGAATCAACACTATGCCTTCATCAATTAATTGTAAACCATTATAAACAGAAAAGAAACGCTCATTTGAGCCTTGCACAATGTTTGCAAACTTATAGCGTTTTTTTACAAACTCAATATCTTCTTGTGGAACTGTAACAATCACATTAAAACCCAGCTCTTTAAAAAATTCCACACTATAATCCAATACAATTTTGTCGTTTAGTCTTTCAAATTGCTTTTTTGAACCAAAACGACTACCGCTGCCTGCAGCCGTTATTATTGCAGTTTTCATAAAAATAATCGTTTAAAATTTTTATTCCTTTGATAATATTCAAACTCGGTCTTTCTATCAGAGTATTGTCGATAAATAAAACTCTGTTTTTCTTATAAAAATAATTTAGCAATTTATTTTGCTTAAAAAAAGAATTTTTAAGATGAGAGTTTACAATCAAAAATTGTGGATTTTTTTCTATCAAATACTCACTAGTAACTTCAGGCCAATCACTTTTTGTAATAATATTGTTTCCGCCTGCCACATTTATAGCATTGGATAAAAATGTATCATGTCCAGCAACAATAATGGGCGCAAGCCATACCAAAAAAACAACTCTTGGTTTTAACTTTATGTGGTGTAACTTGCTTAATTCCGCATTGAATAAATGTACTTTATTTTTAGCTTCTTTAATTTTATTTGTAATTAAACCAAATTTATCAATATCTTCAATAATACCTTTTATATTTTTGGGTTCAAAAACAAACACATTAATGCCAAGAGCACTAAGGGATTTAACGCCATAGCGTTCGTATATAAATTTTGGCATGATAACCAAATCTGGCTTCAATGAGATAACTTTTTCTACATTGAATGTACCAAATGCGCCCACATTTTTAGCTTTTGCATTAGGCTTTTTGGTATAGTCAGTATATCCAACAATCAAATTAGATGCGCCGATTTCTTCCAATATATCACATGCAGCAGGGCTTAATACTACAATAGATTTTGCTTTTGATATGTTGATTGTCCTTGAAATATCATCTTTTATAGTAACAGCAAAAGCATTTATAGCAAAGGTTAAAAAAAACACCAAGGCTGTTATTGACCTTTTCATAGTTTTATTATAATCTTTATTGTTAAGATGCGCAAGGAGGTTTTTTATGTTAGATGAGCTTATCAAAAAAAATAGAAGTTATCGAAAATTTGCCCAAGTAACGATAAAATGTGATGAGATAAAAAAAATACTAGAAATTTTAAGGTTTGTTCCATCTGCACGAAACGCACAACCTTTAAAGTACATTGCTTCTTGCAACAAAGAAAAAAATGAACAAATCTTTAGTACTCTAAAATGGGCTGGTTATCTAACAGATTGGAACGGACCTGATAAAACCCAAAAACCATCTGCGTATATTGTAATTTTGCAAGACAAAAGTATTTCAAATGATAATTTTGTATTAACTGATGCTGGCATTGCACTTCAGACTATTCTTTTAAAAAGTGTTGAGATGGGTTTTGGCGGATGTACAATAGCTGCTATAGACAAACCCAGGCTTTCTTCTATACTAAATTTAAAAGAGAACTTAGAAATACTTTATGTTGTAGCAATTGGAAAGCCTGCAGAAACAATAGAAATTATTGACGTCAAAGACGATATAAAATATTACAGAATAAATGATATACACTATGTACCAAAAAGAAGCCTTTCTGAGCTAATTTATGCAATTATAGAATAGATTTTGCTATTTAAGTTAAAGGGGTATTTAAATGCTTAATGAAAAAACTATATTAATAACAGGTGGAACAGGGTCTTTTGGCAAAGCATTCACAAACGCAATATTAAAATCATACAAACCAAAAAAGTTAATAATATACTCAAGAGATGAGTATAAGCAATTTCTTATGCAAAAAGAATTTTTTCAATTTGATGGGGTTTTACGATTTTTTATAGGCGATGTAAGGGATAAAGACAGACTCTATAGGGCACTTGATGGAGTTGATATTGTAATACACGCAGCAGCACTAAAACAGGTGCCAACAGCAGAGTATAATCCACTTGAAGCTGTAAAAACGAATATATATGGGGCAGAGAACGTAATTGATGCTAGTATTGACTTAGGCGTTGAAAAAGTAGTTGCCTTATCTTCAGATAAAGCTGTAAACCCTGTTAACCTATATGGTGCAACCAAACTTGTTTCAGATAAATTATTTGTAGCAGGAAACGCGTATGTAGGTAAAAAGAAAACAAAATTTTGCGTGGTAAGATACGGCAACGTTGCAGCAAGTAGAGGCAGCGTAATACCCTTCTTTAAAAGTTTAATAGATCAAGGCAAAAAAGAATTACCTATAACCGATTTTGAGATGACAAGGTTTTGGATTAGCTTAGAAGAAGGAGTTGAGCTGGTATTTAAAGCTATCAAAGAAGCCAATGGCGGTGAAATTTATGTATCAAAAATTCCTTCTTTTAAAATAGTGAATTTGGCAAAAGCCATGTGTGAAGATTGCGTATTAAAAGAAATAGGAATAAGAGAAGGTGAAAAACTTCACGAAGTAATGATAACACCAGAAGACGCAAGAAACACTTATGAATACGACGATCATTTTATAATATATCCCCAATTTAACTGGTGGGGGAAAAGTAGTGTTAAAACTGGTGGTAAATTGGTAAAAAAAGGCTTCCGATACTCTTCTGATGGAAATGATGCATGGCTTGGTATAGAAAATATTAAAAATAAATTAAGCTCACTAAGTATTGAATACTAAACAAGAGGTGCTTATGCTATGGTTTGTTATTATTGTGCTAATTATAACCATTGCAATAATAGTTGTTTTGATAAATAAAAAAATAACAAAAAAACCAACATTGTCTGATAAAGATGCTTATGGGGCAAGTTTTGGCGATTGTAGCTTAGATTTGGAAGAATTACGCAAAAGATCAGAAGAAAAAAAGAATAAGCCTCAATAAAAACCTTTTGTTTGACATTTAATTAAAACTTTGTATAAATAAAATTTAAGGAGAGGTGTCCGAGTGGCCGAAGGAGCACGACTGGAAATCGTGTGTAGGGCAACCTACCGCGGGTTCGAATCCCGCCCTCTCCGCCAAGTATACTTTAATTAATCTTTGATTTTTTTAAAATAAGTTATTATTATATAAAGGGGAGATAATTATGTTTCGAGCCAGTATAACGGCAATAGAAAATAGCTTAACAAAAAAAACTGTTACAGATAAAAATATAGCAAGTCTGATAGTAGAATGTAATGAAACAAATATAAAAAATATGAACTCTTAAAATGTACAAACTTTCAAAAAACAGACGAAACAAGATGTTTTATAATCTTTTAGGTTTAACTATTTAAAAACATGGTATATTTTTACTTCGTTTTTCTAATAATAATATGGTCTTACTCATGGGTAATTGCAAAAATTGCTCTAAATTTCACAAGTCCAATTGTATTTTCTCTTTTAAGAACTCTTATTGGCACAGTTGCAGTTTTTTTGTTCATTATATCTATAAAAAAAATACAAAAAATACAAAAAATAGAAAACCTTCTTCTTATTGTTTTACTTGGTTTAACACAAACAACTGGGTTTTTTATTTTTGCAAATTTATCTTTGGTAAGCGGAGGTGCCGGAAAAGTTTCCTTGTTAATTTACACAATGCCGTTTTGGTCTATAATATTTGCTAGAATTATTTTAAAAGAAACAGTAACTAGATCGCAAAAAATTGCTATAATTGGATCCTTTTTTGGTCTTATTTTTATAATTGAGCCATGGAATTTGCAAAGCAGCTTTCTAAGCGATTTTTTTGCTTTACTAAGCGCAATTTCGTGGGCAATTAGCATAACTATTGCAAAATTAATATTAAACAAACAAAAAATGGATGTATTATCTCTTAATGCTTACCAAATGCTATTTGGTCTAGTTGGTATCTTTTTGTGTTGGTTATTTATACCATATCAAAAACAAACTATCTTTTCTTCCTATTTAATTTTTGCTGTTTTATATGCTGGCATTATTGCCACGGCTATTGGATGGTTTTTATGGTTATATATATTAAAGAAAATGAAAGTAAATATAGTAAGCCTAAGCTCTCTTGCTGTACCAATTCTAACTATTTTAGAATCATGGATTCAATTAGGCGAAACACCAAATATTTTTGAGATAATTGGTATTATCTTAATAGTTTTATCTCTCTTAATAATATATTTTGATTTGACTTTAAGAATAAATAAAAAAGTGGCTACTTAAAAAGTAGCCACAACATTTTTTTAATAAGATTATTCTTCGGATTCCGCTTCTTGGGCAAATTTTTTGTTCAGTATCCTATCGCCAATTAAATAAAGTAATCCAGCTACACCCAAAGCACTTATAAACAAACTAATCTCTGAAAGAGACGGTGTATAACTCATATAGAAAACTTTATCGTAATATACGCTATTTACTGGTACCAATTGTCCAGCTACAATCGTATTATACCTTTCAAAAAACACACCTATAATTACCAAAATTGCAGCTATCAGCGATCCTGTGTTTGATGGTTTTCTAATCAACATAAAAAATGGTACTATCATTCCTAAAATCACTTGGAATAACCAGAAATCAATTGCCAATTTACCCCATAATAGTGCAACTGCTGCGCCAGCTACTTCTGGCTGATAAGTATAAAGAGCCGTTCCCATGCGCCAACCTGTAAAAAACATCATACCCAGAACTACAAAAAACAGCGTTTTTTCCAATATAGATGATACAGTAGACAATCTTTCTTGCAAAGACGGCACCAATCTTTTTGTAAAATAACACAAAATCAGACCAAATCCAGCACCCAAACCTAAAGCAGAAAGTATAAAAAAGATTGGTATATAAGCTCCAAACCAAAATGGTCTTGAAATATTACCAGCGAAAACAAAACCCATATTACTATATGCGCTTACTCCTACCAAAAAACTAATTATTGCAATTGGAAGCAACCATTTATGATTTTTTGTAAATATCAAATAAATCTCAAGAGCAATAATAGGTAATTCTAAAGCGTAAAGCGTAGACATCCACCAGATGGCACTTGTTATATGCGGCGGAAAAAAGTTAATCACGAATCTTAGTATCTGTAGCTTAAAAGGCCCACCTAAATCCCAGAAAATAACATAAAACCCACCAAGTAGTGCAGTAAGTGCCAATAATATCAATTTACGCTCCATTAACTGCACATGCTTTAAGCCAAACAAATGGCACATAATAACAAGAAGAGATAGACCTGTAGTGATACCAACCAGGAAAGAATAACCAATAATTAGCAAGCCCCAAGAAACATACCTCGTTACTCCATAGCTAGGCTCCTGACCATAAAAAAAAACATGCGCCATACCATATAAGCCTATAGCTGCCATTATGAAAAACAAAATTGTCCAAAAATCTACAATAGGCTTTCCAGCTACTTCTGAGCCACTCCTCATAAAACCTCCTTTTTGCAACCCAACTATCATTGGTTTAATTCAAACTAACAAATCATCGTCTATTTTAATGTTCTAATTTTTTTTGTCAATCAAATTTTAAAATACTCTTTAACAATAACTTGTTAGTAGAATCCAAAAAACAAAAAAAACTTTAAAAAACTATTTTGTTAAAGCTCCAGCAGCTGCCCCAAGACCTGCTCCTACTGCAGCCCCAACTGCTGCGCCTGTCGCTGGACTACCTGCCGTTAAACCACCTACAACTGCGCCACCCACTGCACCAATGCCAGCGCCGCTTAAAACACGCTGTTGTGTTGGTGTCATGGTTGAACAACTGCTTAAGGTGACAACGCAAAAAAAACCTAAAATAATCTTTATTGCGGATTTCTTAAAATTTACCTTTAATGTTTTTTCCATAATTAAACCTCCATATTTTATTCTTAGCTTTATTTTACACTTTTAGAAATTATTATCAAGTATTAAAAATCTTTAAAAGCCCTTTCCTTTTCTAGATTTAACTCTCTTTCTTTTAACGATTGTCTTTTATCATATAGCTTTTTACCTTTTGCTAACGCCAATTCTATTTTAATAAGACCATTTTTAGTATAAACCTTCAAAGGAATCAATGTATAGCCTTTTTCCTTTGTTTTGCCTATTAGTTTTGCAATTTCTCTTTTATGCAAAAGTAGTTTTTTTGGTCTAAGCGGTACATGGTTAAACTTTTCACTAGCAAATTTATAAGGACTTACATGAAAATTATACAACCACAACTCTCCATTATCTATGTCTGCATAAGAATCTTTTAAGTTGGCATTTCCCGTTTTGATAGACTTCACTTCGCTACCAAGTAAAGCAATACCAGCCTCATAGGTTTCTAAAATTTCATAATCATGGCGTGCTTTGCGGTTTAATATTTGGTTCATAGTATTTTAGGTGTTATAAATATGTAAAGCTCGCTTTCTGGTTTCGTTATCGTCTGTGACTTAAAAAGCCACCCTAAAAGTGGTATGCTCTGTAAAAATGGTATACCATTTTCGCTTTTTGACGTTGTTGTTTCATATACTCCGCCTATTGCTATGGTTTGACCGTTTTTGACAATTACTGTAGATGTTATATTGTTTTTATTTATAATTAGTTCACCATTTGGTGCAGCACCAGCAGGCGAATCTTTTTTTATGTCAAGCTTCATTATTATATCGCCATTATTTGTAATATGTGGTGTTACCTTTAAAGAAAGAACCGCATCTTTGAAACTTGTGCTTTGTGTGCCAGTTGTAGTAATTGTTGTGTATGGTATTTCCTGCCCGCTTTCTACAGTGGCTTCTTGGTTATCAAGCGTAATGATTTTTGGCGAAGAAAGAGTTTTTGAATAGTTGTTCATCTCAGCAAGTGAAAGTTTTAGATCTAAGTTATAATTTGCCATAACATTGCCTACCATTAAAGATAAATTTCCAAATTGATTTGCAGCTGGTGTATTTACTACGTAATTACCGTTTGCAAAAGCATTATTTACAGAAAATCCATTTGTGCTAACACCTGCAGTTTGAGCTGCACTTGGAGCATTAACGGAAAGCGGCAATGTTGCACCACCAATTGCCAGGTAAGAATTTTGACCGAAAGTCTTTTGAGCATAATTTCCGCCCCATTGAATACCTAAGTCTCTCTCATAGCCTTTACTAACAATAACAATTTTTGCACTAATTTCTATTTCTCTCTTTTTGACATCTATTGCTTTTACAATATTTTCAATTTTTTGAATGTTTTGTTTTGTATCATAGCATATTATTGAATTATTAACTTTATCTGCAACAATAAAACCTATGCTTTCTTTTTGTTTATTATACACCAAGGAATCAATAATGTTTTTTGCATAATCTGGGCTTATATAATTAAGTTTAATAATTTTAGCAACCGCATCGTTTTTTCTCTCTAAATTTTGCTGCATAGTAATAGCTTCTAACTGTTCTTTTGTAAGCTTAGCCGCTTCAGAAGCTGAATTTATAAGTAGAACATTACCTTGTCTTTGCACTACAAGTCCCTGTTGTTTAGCAATTAAATCTAATGCCTCATCCCATGGTATATTCATCAACCTCATAGTAATTTTTCCTTTTACAGAGTCTCCTATCATGACGTTTAAATTTGCAGCTGCTGCAATTACCCTCAAAACATCCTGCAAATCTGCATCTCTTACATCAAATGAAATTTTCTTGCCTGTAAAGCTAGTCCTTTCTTCTTTTGATATAATATTTAAGTCTTCAACTGCCTCTTGAGGGGAAAGGACTATAAATATAGATTTATCTGTGCTTGATATAGCGTCAATATGAGCATTATTAGTAAACACTTTTATACCATAGTTGTTTTTTTCAATGTTAGTAGTAATTTTTTCAACTAGCTTTGACGTATTAGAAATAGCTGGTTTTGAAGGTCCAACATCTTTGACAACAACCAAAATATTTCCATTTTCATATTTGACTTCATAGACAGGCTTTTTGGTTGTTGTTATGCTAACTTGCGTTTTATCTTTAAAGGCGCCAGCACTTATTGATTCTATTGTATTTCTTAAATTATTTTCATTACTGGACAAGACTGGTCCACCGTTTGATGGTTTCATCTCCATTTTGGTAGTCTCTTGAGACAATGTTTGAAGCTTCGGGTTTTTTATGTCATTATTTGCTTGTTGAATTGAACTTTCACTAAAAGCCACAGTTATTGTATTGTTGTTCCTATCGATTTGATATACAGTCTCTTTATTTATCGTAAAAACCACTCTCAAACCAATATCTTTGTCTTTGTGAAGTGCAAGTTTTACTAAACTAACTGCACTTGAATCTTTAGCTAATATAAGAGTTGGTATATCTTTGCTAAATGATTTAATACCAAGAATATCTAAAACCAATAGTTTATTATTGTCTTTATCCAGTGTAAAAGTTTTGTAAAACATATAACCATTACCTTTAATAGTGCATATATTATGCTCAAAAGTTAATGAGTCAATATTTGTGGCTTTCTGAAAAGCGTAAGAATAATTTATGGCAAACAAAAACAAAACAATACTAAAAAAGTATTTTTTCATGGCTTCACCTTATTTGAAAGAGTTTTATTTGATACATCTTGAATATTTCTATTTTGGTTACTTTTAGCTTTAGTTGCTGAAATTATATTACTTGGACTTTGCAGAGAAAGTTCTTTAATGCCGGTTGGTGTTTTTAAAATAACTTTGTTTGGCAATATTTTAATGACCTGGATCTGACCTATTTTTGTACCTTGTTTTACAACATATACCATACCGCTGGCATCTTGAAGCAAAGCACCTTTTAGACTACCCCACATAACCATTTTTAGTGTAAAATCTGAACTTTGAATTTGAGTTGCATTAGACAATGGATTTATTGATGCAGAGATTGTTTTAACAAGCGGTAAAAAAGGATTCCTTGAAACGTTAAACGCAAATGCAATGGAGCTTGCTATACCAACAAAAATAAAACTTAAAATAATTTTTTTCATTGTTATTTCTCACTTTTTTGTTTTTGTAAAGGATTTTTAAGGAAATAAGTTTGTGCTTTAAAATCAGCATTTAGTATATTAGCATTATTTGACTGACCAATGGAAAAATCTGTTATCTTTACCAATCTTTGCATATTGCTTAATGCTTCAAATGTATTGCCAATTTGGTTATATGAGCCTGTTATGCTAATTTGTATCGGTGTAATTGTATATGTAGCGTTTTGGTTTTGTTCACTAGCTGTCTGCGGTGAAAACTTATTCATTGAAACACCAGTCTTTACAATAGTAGAATGCATATCAACCAATAATTTCGGAATTTCTTCTTTTTCAGGTAACATTTCTTTATATTTCTGCAATTTTTTACTAATATCGGCGTATCTTTTCATTTCTAAAGGCAACTTTTTTTCAAAATCGCTTAATTGCGTTATTTCTGCACTAAGTTTATTTGATTTTACGTATAAGCTCTGAAAATAACTAAAATACCAGATTAAAGCCAAACCAAGTACAACAACTACACCGATAATAATTTTTTGGGATTGCGGAATATCGCTAAATTGCTGGGAAAACTGATTCTTTCCGATTAGTTTTTTTTGTGCCATAACTACCTCAAATCACAAATAAGAGAAAACTGGTAAATATTTTGCTTTTGCTCGTTTGTTTTTGTAACACCTTGGTTAAATCTTACATCCTTTATTATTTTTTGACTTAGCAAGTTATTCATAAAAAGCGATATAGAATCTATATCCAAACTTGATGCAGAAATATTTAAAGTGTTACCCTGCTTTTCAACCCTTGTAAGCCATACATTGTCTGGCAAGGCGCTTGACAAAGTGTACAATATTTCAACAGGAAGGTTTTTGCCTAACTCAAGCTTAGATATTGTATTGACAAGTTGTCTAGCTTTCAACTCATTGCTTTGAATAATTCTGATCTTGTTAGATAAAGCGCTTAAATAAGTTTTTTTTTCTTCTAAATGCTTTATTTTTGCTTTTTCAAAAGTGCTTACACCAAATAATAAAGCTATTTCTATAAGTACCGCAATAAACAATATAAACCAAAATCTTTCTTGTAATCCTCTTTGCTTTTGTTTTTCACCAATGGTATTAAGTAAATTTATCTCTATCATGCTTTCCTCAACGCTAAGCCCAAAGCTACATCAAATAAATATTTAGTGTTCATATCAAATTTTGTGTCTTCTTCTGTCAATGTATTAAAAGGGTTAAGTTTTATCACATCAATATTAAACACCGTGGCCAAATAAGACGCTATTTCATCGATGGAGCAAGCACCACCAGCTAAAACAAAGTTATCAATATGTCTGTCTGCTATGAGAGAAAAATTAAAATTTAGCACATTTGATAATTCATTTTGCAAATTTATTAAATTGCTTTCGATAATGCTTATTAAATGAGCGTCCTTTTCTTTTGATAATAGCAATGTTAAGCTCTCTGGTTCTGAAATAGAAAGCTTATTTGCAACATCAACAACAATAGAGTCTAAACTAAAATCAATATAGCTAAAAAATATAGGCTCAGTTCCATCCAATAATGCCAATTTTGTTGATTTTGCACCAATGTTTAGTATAAATACAAGCCTATTTTTTTCTGGTGTGTTTTCTAAATAAGTATTTATTGTAGAAAATATATCAACATCAATACATTCAAGTTTTAATTTTGCTTTACTAAATACCTCTTTTAAAAACTCTATCTTTTCTTTTTTTGCTGCAACAATTAAGACTTTAATATTTTTGTTTTTTTGATCTATATTTAGAATTTGATAATTAACATTTACTTTATCTAGTTTAAAAGGTATATATTGCTCCGCTTCCCACATTATAGCTTGCTCAATTTCTGATTGATCAACCATAGGTATAGTTAGGTACCTTGCAATACATTCAGAAATATTAAAGGCATAAGCAATAGATTTATTTTTTAGATCGTGATCCTTTGCTAATTTTGTTAAAAAATCTTTCATAAAAGAAGGATCTTCTAAATTAAGATCATTTGGAGAATTAACAAATTGGGCATTCTTTAAAAACTTTACACCGTTTTTTTCCCTTAATTGAACTATCTTGGTTAATTTTGAGCCAATATCCAAACCTATAAGATTCTTACTTCCCATTTTTCATACCTTCTTGCATAAATGTTATTTAATTTTAACATCGTCACTTAAACATTGTCAACAAAAAAATGTTTTTTAAAAAAATTTTTTCCGATTTTATTTATTAGCAAAATTTGTTCTAAAATTAAAATTTGATTTTTGGATCTCGAATGTATATATTTATAAACATGGAAGAAAAACGTTTTAGCATAGATATTGTTTTAAAAAAGACAAAAAGGTGGAATTTTAAAGAAATACTAATCGAAAAAAATATAGTCTACTGTGAATGGTTTATGGAGTTGAATGAAGACGTATCTATTATTTCTGTAGATGTAAATATTGAAGAATTAGAAGACTTGTACGATTTTATATTGAATCAACTTTCAGAATCAAGAATAGTTTTGCCAAATGGTACAAGGCTAAAAGCAAAGCTGCCATTTGATATTATAAAGACGAAACTTGTAAAATAGGAGTTTTTATGGGAGTGCAAATTGTTGAACCAAAAGAATTTAAATTTGACATAGATATACCAAACAGCGTTTTCGAAGGTGAAAAATCAGACTATTTTGTTAATCAAGAGCGATTAAACCAAGCACTTAAAATGCTTGTAAATATTGATAATCCTTATTACAATTTATACATATCTGGCAACTTAGGTCAAATAAAAGACTATATCAAATATAAAATAATAGAATTATCAAAAAATAAAGATTTTAAAGTATACGATTATGCTTATGTAAACAATTTCGATAACCCTAAAATGCCAAAGCTACTTGTTTTGCCAAAAGGAAGAGCAAATACACTCGCTTCAAAAATGAATGATTTTGTTGAGTATTTAATAGCAAATATACCTGCTATTTTTGAAAGTAAAGAATATGAAAACAGAATTCAGTCCATTAATATTGAGTATAATGAACGCCAAACAAAACTCTTTGAAGAATTAGAAACAAAAGCATCAAAACTGGATTTTGTAATTAAACCAACACCATCCGGTCTTGTTGTAAATCCTGTTCTGGAAGGTAAAATCATTACAGAAAAAGATTTTTCTATGCTCAACCAAACCTTAAAAAAAGAAATTGAAGAAAAGAGAAAACAACTTGAAATATTTATAAATGAATTTATGTTTGCATCAAGAGAACTAGAAAAAGAGCGCTTCCAAAAAATTAAAAAAATAAATGACGAAATGGGCTTGTCAATAATAAGCAACAAGTTAGATGCTATCAAAACAGAATTTGAAGGTATTGAATCTGTTGAAAATTTTCTAAACGATGTAGAACATTATACAATTAGCAATATACCGATTTTTTTGCCTAGCAAAAACGAGCCTTTCCCGTTTTTAAGCATGCCTTCAAAATATATTGAATACAAAGTTAATGTAATTGTGGATAACTCAAATATTGATATTCCAATATATTACGAACAAAATCCTACATATTCCAATCTATTTGGTAAAATTGAAAAACAAGCCTATTTTGGAATGCTTGTAACAAACTTTACAAACATAGTATCTGGTCAAATTGCCAAAAACAATGGCGGCTTTTTAATATTAGATGCGCTTAGCGTACTTACAAACCCTTTTGCGTGGGATAGTCTAAAAAAAATTATGAGATCTGGGCAGTTAACAATAGAAGACCCGATTGATAAATATAGTGCCATTTCAACAGAAACTCTAAAACCTGAACCAATAAACTTAAATATAAAAATCATTCTAATAGGCGATGAGTTTATTTATAACATCTTGTATGAGTATGATGAAGAAATGAAGAATCTTTTTAAGTTAAAAACTAACTTTAACCATACTATAAACGCAAACACTGAGACAATTAATACATACTTAACAAACATAATTAGACAATGCAAGAGTAAAAATCTCAAAATCCCAACAAAAGAAGGTTTAACGGCTGTTGCTAAATATGCATTTAGGCTTGCTGAAAGCTCAAATAAAATTTGGTCAAGAATTGATGAGTGTATAGATGTTATTGAAGAGGCAAATACGCTAAATAGCGAAACTATAGAATATAAACACATTGAACAAGCAATAAACAATAGAATATTTATAAAAGACTTATACAGAGAAAAAATTCAAGAAATGATTAAAGATGGCACTATATTATTAGACTTGCAAGGAAAAAAAATTGGACAAGTAAATGGTTTGTCCGTTTCTCAAATTGGCGATTTTTCTTTTGGTAGACCAAATAGAATAATAGCTAAAACTTATGTAGGAAAAGGTGGCGTAATAAACATAGAAACTGAAAGCAAATTATCTGGTAAAATTTTCGATAAATCATCATTCATAATTGGTGGCTATCTAGGCTCTAAATATGCCTATGACAAACCACTTAGTTTGCAAGCTACTATAAGTTTTGAGCAATCTTACTCTTATATTGAAGGTGACAGCGCAACAGTAGCTATGGTAATTGCTCTTTTATCATCGATTGCCAAAGTACCTGTTAAAAATAATCTTGCTGTGACGGGATCAATGAGTCAGGATGGATTAGTACAGCCTATTGGAGGCGTAAACGAAAAAATTGAAGGATTTTTTGATGTTTTAAAAATCTCTGGTAATTTAACTTGCGCAGGCGCAGGCGTAGTCATACCATACCAAAACAAAAAAGATTTGGTTCTAAGGGATGATGTTATAGAAGCGATTCAAAGCGGCAATTTTAAAATATACACTATTGAAACAATAGATGATGCTATTGAAATTTTTGCAGATATACCTGCTGGGAAAATGTTAAAAAATAGGTATGAAAAAGAAACGTTTCATTATTATGTAGATCTATGTTTTAGAAAAATTATGAAGCAATTAAAAAATAACAATGATTAGTTATCTAGACGCAGGTGAATCGCATGGAAAGTGCTTATGTGCCATTATAGATGGAATCCCATCTGGTTTAAACATTAGTGAAGCTTTTATTAATAATTTGCTTGCCCTAAGGCAAAGTGGTTATGGTAGAGGAGGCAGGCAAAGAATTGAAAAAGATAAAATAGAAATACTAAGCGGTGTACGCTTTGGTCAAACAACAGGAAATCCACTCACTTTAAAAATATCAAATAATGATTATAAAAACTGGGAAGATATAATGGCACCTTTTGCCATCTATACAAATCAAAAACAAGTTACAAAACCAAGGCCTGGTCATGTCGATTTAGTAGGATATTTAAAGTATGATAGAAATGACATGAGAGATTGCTTAGAGCGCTCAAGTGCAAGGCAAACCGCTATTAGAGTAGCCGTTGGGGCAATCTGTGAGTTATGCTTAAAAGAAGCTGGGGTAGAGTTTTACAATTTTGTAAGTGCGATCGGAGATGCAAAGGCAAATATAGACTATAATGATTTAGAAACTATTAGAAACAGTTTAAACAATGAGCTATTTTGCCCTGATTTAAGTGCTTTGGGCTTAATGAAAAAAAACATCGACGAAGCTCTAAAAAATAACGATAGTTTGGGTGGTGTAGCAGAAATATTGGTTACAGGTGTTGTTGCTGGTATTGGCTCTTACAGGTGGGACAAAAAACTGGATGCAAGGTTAGCTTTGGCTGTTATGAGCGTTCAGGCTATAAAAGCTATCAGTATAGGAGAGGGTATAGAGAATGCTTTTAAGTATTCAAGTGAAGTTCAGGATGAAATTTATTATGATAGCGATCTTAAAGAATACAAACGCTACACAAATAGATTAGGTGGCATTGAAGGCGGCATCTCAAACGGAGAAAATATTACTTTAAAAGCATTTATGAAACCAATCCCTACAACGCGCAAAGGTCTAAGAAGCGTTGATGTAGAAACAAAACAAGAATGTCTTTCACTCTATGAAAGATCTGATGTGTGTGCAGTTAGTGCCGCCAGTATAGTCGTAAGAGCTGCATGTGCATATGAGATTTTAAATGCTTATTTAGAAAAATTTGGTGGGGATACAATTAGAGAATTTAAAAATAGAATTAGAAATTACAAAGAATATTTGAAAGATAAATGAACTTAATTTTGACCGGTTTTATGGGTAGCGGCAAAACCACAATCGGTAAAAAACTAGCAAAAAAAATAAATTATAAATTTATAGACACAGATGCAGTCATCGAAAGAAAAATGAAGATGCCTATAAAAAAAATTTTTTTGCTATATGGAGAATTTTTTTTTAGGAGACTTGAGCGACGTATACTATTAAATATTAACTTAAAAGAATCATTTATTCTATCAACAGGTGGGGGTATGCCTTGTTTTAAAAACAATATCAATATAATGAAAAATAAGGGTATTGTTGTTTATTTAAAAACTCCCAAAAATCGTTTATTTAAAGTTGATAAATCAAATAGGCCGTTATTTAAAAAAGCAAAAATACTTTTAAATAAAAGAAAATACTGCTATCAAAAAGCAGATTTTACAATAGAAAACGAAAAAATAGATAAAACATTAAAAAAATTAATAAAACTTGTGAGGTGAATATGTCATTTGTGCATTTACATAATCATTCTGAGTATAGCTTGTTAGATGGTGCTAACAAAATAAATGCAATGGTGGAAAAAGCAAAAAGTGACAACCAAGAATACGTTGCCCTAACAGATCATGGAAATATGTTTGGAGTGCTTGATTTTTATAAAACCTGCACAAAAAATAACGTAAAGCCTATAATTGGATTTGAAGCATACCTGGCACCAGATAGATTTGACAAATCAAATAAAAGTAATTTTCATTTGACACTACTTGCAAAAAACAACGAAGGCTACCAAAATTTGCTAAAATTATCTACATTTTCTTATACTGAAGGTTTTTATTATAAGCCCAGAATAGACAAACAATTACTTAGAGAATATTCTGAGGGAATTATAGCTGGCAGCGCCTGTCTACATGGCGAAATTAACTATTATCTTTTAAATAACGACTATAATTTGGCAAAAAAAGCTTGCCTTGAGTATCAAGAGATTTTTGGCAAAGATAACTTTTTTATAGAGATCATGAGGCATGATTTGCCAGAACAAACTCAGATAGAGCCTTTGCTACTTAGACTTGCTAATGAAATTAACGCTCCAGTGGTTGCCACAAATGATTGTCACTATTTAAACAAAACAGACGCAAAAGCCCAAGATGCACTGCTTTGCATTCAGACAAACAGGCTCATAAATGAAGAAGATAGGATGAAAATGAGAACACAGGAATTCTACTTCAAAACGCAAGAAGAAATGTATGAAAAATTTAAAGACTTAAAAGAAGCGCCAGATAATAGCTACCTTATAGCAAAAAATTGCTCAATTGAGCTTGAACTTGGAAAATTAATATATCCCGTTTTTTCTGAAAATATGCAAAAAGACAATGAAATGCTTGAAAACCTTGCAAAAGAAAGACTTGAAAAACGCATAAAAAACTTTGGCTTGAAAAACCAAATAGATGTTTATTATGCACGCCTTGAGTATGAATTGAATGTAATAAAACAAATGAATTTTAGCGGATACTTTTTAATCGTTTGGGATTTTATAAATTACGCCAAAAGCCGCTCTATACCTGTTGGACCCGGAAGAGGCTCAGCAGCTGGAAGCCTTGTTTCTTATAGTCTTGGGATAACTGATATTGATCCTATAAAGTACGGATTGTTGTTTGAAAGATTTTTAAACCCAGAGCGAATATCTATGCCAGATGTTGATGTAGATTTTTGTGTAGAGCGAAGAGATGAAGTCATAAGTTACGTGCAAGAAAAATACGGTCAGTACAATGTAGCCCAGGTTGCAACATTTGGTACTATGCTTTCAAAAGCCGTAATTAGAGATGTTGCAAGAGTTATGGGCTTTAGCTATGCAAGCGCCGATAAAATTGCCAAGCTAATACCAACAAATGCAACGCTTGATGAAGCTATAAATCAAGTCGATCAATTAAAAAAGATGATTCAAGAAGATAAGCAAATACAAGAATTGTTTGATTTATCAAAAACACTTGAAGGCTTAAAGCGTCATGCATCAAAACATGCAGCAGGTGTTGTTATCTCTCAAGAACCAATATATAATAGGTGTCCCCTATATAAGCCAGCTGGAGAAGATGCCATCATTGCCCAATTTTCAAAAGAACATTTAGAAGATGTTGGTCTCATAAAATTTGACTTTTTGGGCTTAAGGAATCTTACCGTTATCGATTTTGCGGTTAAACTGATAAAAAAATACGAAAACGAAAACTTTGATTTACTAAACATACCCACAGACAATAAAGAAGTGTTTAAACTACTTCAAAGCGGTGCCACGCTTGGTGTGTTTCAGCTTGAAAGCTCGGGCATGCAAAAATTGATAAGCGAACTCAAACCAACCGTTTTTGAAGATTTGATAGCTTTAGTTGCGCTTTATAGACCAGGACCACTTGGCAGCGGTATGGTAAAGGATTTTATTGAAAGAAAACACGGCGTTTCAAAAGTAGAATACCCTCTGCCACAATTAGAGCCTATTTTAAAGGAAACCTATGGCATAATATTATACCAAGAGCAAGTCATGCAAATTGCTAATGTTTTGGCAGGATATACTTTAGCAGAAGCTGATATCTTACGCAAAAGCATGGGCAAAAAAGATAAAGAAAAAATGGCTCAGCAAAGAAGTGTTTTTGTTGAGCGTTGCATTAAAAATGGTATTGATGAAAAAAAAGCTGAAAGTATTTTTGATTTAATGGAGTATTTTGCCGGGTATGGGTTTAACAAATCACACTCTGCTGCTTACGCCTATATTGCTTATCAAACAGCTTACCTAAAAACACACTACCCTGCTTACTTTATGTGCGCTTTACTTGCTAGCGAAGCAAGCAATACCGACAAAGTTGCAATCTATATTGATGAATGCAATAGGCTGAATATACCGATTCTGCCACCAGATATAAATGAAAGCTATACTAATTTTACTGTTGTTTCTCAAAAAGATTCAAATAAAAAAGCTATAAGATTTGGTCTTTCGGCTATAAAAAATGTCGGAGCAGCCGCTATAGAAATTATAATTGAAGAAAGAAAAAATGGATCCTTTAAGGATTTATTGGATTTTTTGAAACGTGCAGATCAAAGAAAAGTAAACAAAAAAGTTGTAGAAAGCCTTATTAAAAGTGGCTGTTTCGATTTTGTCGATAAAAATAGAAACCAATTACTTCTACAGGCAGAAAACCCAAAAAAATCCTCGACTGACTTGTTTGGGATGGATAATACCGTTAGTTTGCAACCACAAATTACAACAACACAAGAAGAAATCACAAAGTATGAAAAAGAGCTATTGGGTGTATTTATAAGTCACAATCCGCTTAAAAAATATGAAAGTATAATTAAATCGCTTGATATAAACTACATTTCACAATTAGACACTTTAAATGATGAATCAGAAATCAAACTTATAGGTGTTGTTTCAAGTTTAAAAGAAATCCATACAAAAAATAAACAAACAATGGCTTTTGTTAATTTTTCAGATTTACATGGTAGCATTGAGATTGTAGTATTTCCAAACTTATATGAGCAGCTTAAACAATTAAACAGCATTGAGCCTATTTTGATTATTGGAAAACTTGAAAAAAATGAAGAAAAAACATCAATTACAGCCAAACAGATCATTCCCATGCAAGAGATACTAAAACAGATTTCAAAAATCACCATTGTAATTGATTCAAATATAGCTCACGCAGAATCTGTACTCAAAGATATTAAACAATTAACAAATGCTAACTCAGGCAATGCTCAATTGTTTATCTGTTTACAAAAACCACAATCAAAACAAACTCTGTTTAAAACAAAATCAAGTTTAAAATGCGATTTTGAATTACTGGAATATCTTAAAAAATACGATATAGGTATAAAATTAGAGTTGGCTTCATGAAAGAAGAAGATTTAGTAAATGATAAATTCCTGCAGGACGCTCTATCTAGACTTGAAACGAATTATTTTCAAAAAAGAAAATATTTAGAAAAGATATTTGACTATGATAATTACAAAAATATTACACAAACAATAAAGCAAAAAAATATAAAAAATCTTGAATTAAATACACAGGCTCTTATTGAAAATTTAAAGAGAAAAAACATAGATGTTGTATATGCACAAAATGCTACTGATGCTTGCAATGCCATATTAAATATACTGCAAAAACATAATGTAAAATGTGTTGTTAAATCAAAATCGCTAACAACGGAAGAAATACATCTTAATAAATTCTTAAAAACAAACAATATAGATGCTTACGAAACTGATCTTGGAGAATGGCTTGTTCAAATTGCAAACCAGCCAAGCACCCATATGACAGCTCCTGCAATACATATGTCAAGAGAAAAAATCCAAAACCTGCTTAATGAAAAGTTTGGTGAAAATTTATCGAGTGATTTAGATGAACTAGTTCAATTTTCTAAAAATAAAATTAGAGAATACTTTAATTATACTCATGCAGGTATTTTTGGATCAAATGTTGTAACCAAAGATGGCTTATTTTTTATTGTAAGCAATGAAGGAAATGTAGAGCATGTTTTGCTAAAAGACATTAATATATGTGTAGTTGGAATAGACAAAATTGTAGAAAACATTGAAGAAGCATTAACTATTGTTGATTTTTTGCCAAAATCCGCAACTGCCCAGTTATCAACATCCTATGTAGATTGCTTTGAAAAACCTTTTGGCGAATTTCATGTAATACTGCTGGATAATGGCAGAAGCAAATTATCAAAAAATAATGAATTCTCACCAATTTTGCAATGTATTCGCTGCGGTGCATGTCAAAATGCATGTTGTGTATATACAACTGTAAGCGGTTTGGCTTTTAGAGGCGATGCATACGCTGGTCCAATCGGTGTTTTACTATCATATTTAACTAACTATCCTGATATTGGAGAGTTTGCAAACTATTGCCTTGGTTGTATGGCTTGTGATTCTATTTGTTCAAGCAAGATTCCCATACAATCTCTAATACTGAAAATTAAATCAAAAAACCCAACAAATAGCCTGATTAAAGATAAAATATTGGATAGCCTGACAAATTATTCTCTTTTGCGCTTATCTATTGGCATTATGTCAAAACTGTTCAAAGACCAGATGAAATTTAATAATAAAACACTTGATGAGTATTTTGGATTTGATTTTAGAGTATTTCCAAAACCAAACAAAAAATCATTTGATCTAATAAAAACACAAAAATCAAACATTGGTTTATTTGCTGGATGCGCTGTAAACATTTTTTATGATGATTTAGGCAACGATTGTTTAAGCTTAGCAAAAAAACTCAATATCAATATTTCGGTAGTCAAACAGAGTGCCTGTTGTGGAGCTGCTTGTTATTACAACGGAAAACAGTCTCAAGCTGTAAATAGCGCAAAAAAAGTTTCAACCCAGATAGAACAATATGATGAAGTTATTTTTTTGGATCCTCACTGCCAACATATGATTGAAAGAGATTACTTTGAACTTGCAGGCATAGACCTAAATGCTGCGTTAGTTGATGCAGGCTCATATTTTCTTAAAAAAATAGATAAAAATAAGTTAAAACCACTTAACAAAAAAATCACATACCATCATCCATGCCATTTACTTAGGGGACTTAAAACTTCTTTGATATTGGAATCATTTATAAATGAAATAGAGCCAAAATTTGTTAATTTAAATGAAAGTGATAAGTGTTGCGGTTTTGCTGGAAGTTATTCTATAATGCACAAAAGTATATCAAAAAAACTTGTTGAAAAAAAAGTAAACAATATTGTTGATACTGATGCAGAAATTGTAATTACAGCTTGCCCTGGATGTATTATGCAAATACAAGGATTTATACAAAATAAAGGTCTTAATATTAAAGTAATGCATTTTGTTTCTTATTTGAACGAAATTTTAGGAGGCTAAATATGAAAGAAAAAGGCTATGTACAAGTATACACAGGAAACGGCAAAGGTAAAACAACCGCAGCAATTGGTTTAACAATAAGATCTCTAGGAGCAGGATTAAAGGTTTTGTTTGTACAATTCGTTAAAGGATTACCCTACAGCGAACACAAGGCGCTTTCAAGGTTTGAAAACCTGACAATAAAGCAATTTGGCAGACCAGAATTTATTCATTCAAAACCTTCAGACGAAGACATTAAAGCCGCAAAAGATGGGTACAATTACGTAATGGATATATTTACCAATAGCCCGAATCTTTTTGATGTTGTTGTGTTGGACGAAGCAAATATTGCCGTGTTTTTTGGACTTTTTAGTGATGATGAGCTTATTGAGCTAATTGATAAAAAGCCACAAAACACCGAGCTTATTATAACTGGCAGGTATGCAACGCAAAAAGTTATAGATAGAGCCGATTTGGTTACAGAAATGAAAGAAATAAAACACTACTATACCCAAGGCGTAATAGCAAGAGATGGCATAGAAAAATAATTAATCAAGTATAATTTTTTTTGTAGAAAAATTAAACGCTTTTGTAGTTATAAGTATTTTGTCACCAATAGATAGATTTGAAAACTGGTTTTTATTTGTAGGTATATAAACTATACTATTTCCTATTAATACCTTTAGTATACCTAAAAGATCGCTAGCTTTTTTATCAATTACTGTTCCAAAAATATTTACATTATTTGTATCTATATCAAAAATTGCTTGAGGTTTGCCATGCTTTGTTATTTTGCCATTTTTTATAACAAAAATATAATCGCTTAGCTTTGCTACTTCTGAAATTTCATGGCTAACCATTATAGCAGTAATGTTAAATTTTTTTTGCAAAAACAATAGCTCATCTTGCAATGTTGCCCTCAGTGACCAATCCAAAGCAGACATAGGCTCATCTAAAAGCAAAACTTTCGGTTTTCTAGCTAAAGCTCTAATTAGTGCAAGTCTTTGCTTTTGCCCACCAGATAATAAACTAATTTTTTCATTTTTATACTCTCTTAAATTCACCAGTTCAAGCAACTCATCAACATATCCAGAATCTTTTTTTGATTCAAGCGCAAACTCTACATTTTTTGCCACACTCATATTCTCAAACAAGGCATAATCCTGAAAAACAAAACCTATTTTCCGTAGCCTGACAGGCAAATCTATATTGTCTTTACTTGAATACCACACTTTACCATCAACGCAGATATATCCAGAATCTGGTTTATCAAGGCCTGCAATAAGCCTTAAAATAGTGGTTTTACCAGCACCCGATGGACCAAAAATTGATACAAAATCATTTCCCTGTATAGTTAAATCCACATTTAATTCAAATGTAAAAAGTTTCTTTTTTAACTTAACTTCTATCATTTGATACGAATTTTTTATTGATAAAAAATACAAACATCAAAAAACTCAAAGATACTAATGACAAAACAAGCGAGTAAAAGTTTGCCAATTTGTAGTTAAGTGCCATAGAAGCATCAAAAATAGCTATAGAGGCAACTTTTGTGACACCTGGAATATTGCCACCAATCATTAATACAACACCAAATTCGCCAATTGTGTGGACGAATGTCAAAACAACCGCACTTAAAATAGACGGCTTCATGTTTGGCAATAAAACCTTAAAGAATGTTTCAAGCTTTGTTTTGCCCAGCGTATACGAGGCTTCTTTGAGAGATTTAGGTAAAGCTCTAAATCCTGATACCAGAGGATTTACCATAAATGGAAAACTGTAGAGAATGCTTCCAACAACAAGTCCAGAAAAACTAAATACAAGTTTTATACCAAAATATTCCAGTATTTTACCCAAAAACGAAGCAGGACTAAAAATTACAAGTATATAAAAACCCAAAACAATTGGTGGCAAAAACAAAGGTATATTTACCAAAGCTTCATATACAAAACGTAGCTTAGACTTTGTGTATGCTAAAAAATATGCAACGAAAATACCAATAAAAAATAATACCACTGTAGCAATAATTGCAAGTTTAAATGTCAGGTAAAGCGGCAGTAAAAAATCACTCACATAAAACCTCTATAGAAATAGCTTTTACCAAAAAATAAACTTCGTCGTTAACTTTTATATTAAGTTTTTTAAGCGATTTATTTGTTACTAAACTATAAATAAGATGACCTTTGTATAAAAGCTCAATTCTAGCAAGTAAGTGGCCATTTTCTATGCTCTTTACAATAGCCTTGTGTATATTTGAAATGCTAATTTCTGAGATTGCTTTCTTTGCAATACTTACATCATTTTCACGAAACCTTAACTTTACAGTATTTAGTTTGTCGCATCCATTTTGTAGCTGCAAAATAAAAAAAGTATCACCTTTTACATTAACTTCAAAAAAATACACACCATTTGAAAATTCCGTGTTTTCTAATACACCCTCAATTTCATTAATTATCATTTCGGGTGTATTATATTGTATATACCGCTTGCAGTCAAGCCAATTAAACTAATTTGTTTTTTTCATTTATTTGTTTTAATTCCTCATAAATTCTAAAAACAACAATAATAAACTCAAAATAAACTCTAATAAGCAAAAATAACAAAACAAATACTATTGGAGCAGCTAAGATAAAATAAACTCCTCTTGTCATCATACCTATACTTACAAGCGCAATACCAAATAAGCTTAACCAGTAAAAAAATTGCAACAACTTTGGTGTAAGCATTTCCTTTAAAAACAATATACTGTTTACAAAATCATTTGTGTTTTTACTTTGAGGTTTATCAAATCTTGTGCCACAACTTGGACAAAATTTTGAATCATCTGGTATTTGAGTACCACAATTTGGACAAAACATTTACTTGCCTCCTATATTTTCACTAATTTATTGTTAATGAGTTTTAATTTCAAAATTTTGTGAAGAGTAGGCTTGCAAGCCATACAATCGTTAGGTCCGTGCTCATAATAATCCACATATAAAATATTACCTTTTATATAAGCTTTTTTGTAATCTATCCTATCTCCTAAGTCTATATTATTTGAAATCTGTTTGTATTTACCGCCGACTTTTTCCATTACCCTAACATAAGAAAAACAACCGCTACCGCCACCACCTTCACCGCTAACAAGCACCGCAACTCTTTTATTGTTTAAATTACCAAAAACCACATCATATACACTTATGTAGCACCTTTGCAAATCTGATTTGAATTCTCCATTTTTCAAATGTACGGTCAAATCACAAGCACCGCTTTGTATCGTAGAATTTTTAACCAAACTCAAATCATTAGCAAAAGCCTTACTTACAAGAACTAGACATAAACCCAAAAAAACCACAAGTTTCTTCATACTTGCACCTCCATCAAAGTGTTTTCAATATTAAAAACGAATTTTTTAAATTTTTTTGACAATTTAGCATAAAATTTTTTGCTTGACAAATTGTTAGATTTATCTAATATTATTTTATCATTCTATCTTGGAGGTTTTATGAGAGAGTATATAATGCATTTATTACACAAACAAAAAGGCATAACATTCAATGATTTATTGAAAAAAACAAATTTAAAGCCAGAAGCTTTGATCAAAATAATATTTGATTTATCAAAAAAAGACAAAGTGTATTTTTTGAATTCAAAATCAATAAAAAATTGTTCAGTATGTTTTGCAAAAAATATCTGCAAAAAAAAGGAGGCAAAATGGTTTACTTAAGTGAAACGCAAGAAGATTACCTGCTTGATATCTTAAAGCACACAACAAAAAGTACAGTTGCCCGTATAAAAGATATAGCCAAAACAAGAAATGTAAGTTTACCTACAGTTGTTAGTGCAATAAAAACGCTTGCAGAAAAAAATATTATTAACCATGAAAAATACGGTTATATAACGCTTACAGATTACGGTATTGAACTTGCAAAAAATTTACTTGAGCGCAAAAAAAATATACTAAGATTTTTAACTTTTACGCTGGGAATTCCAGAAGATATAGCAATTATAGACGCTCACAAACTTGAACATGATTTATCCAAACAAACTTATGAACAATTTATAAAGTTAACAGATTTTTTAGCAGCAAATCCGCTTATTAAAGAACAATTTGATAAATTTGCAAAAAGGGAGGCATATATGAAGTTAAACGAGATTAATGTGGGAGAAACAGCTAAAATTGTCAAAATAGAAAACTCTCCAATAAAAAGTAAATTGCTTTCTATGGGTACAACGCCAGGTGTGCAGATTAAAGTAGAAAAAGTCGCACCTCTTGGAGATCCAATTGAAGTAACGCTTCTTGGATATCATTTAACACTAAGAAAAGACGAGGCGGAGAAAATAATTGTTGAGAGGTGAAGCTATGTCACTAATTTTAGCAGATGAAAATGCTGAGTATGAAGTTGTTAGAATAGAAGGCGGTCATGGATCGTACACAAAATTTTTAGAAATGGGTTTAGTACCAGGTGCAAGGCTAAGGGTAATCTATAACGCAAAAGGACCTATAATTATTGCAATAAACGGTTCAAAGTATGCTTTAGGCAAAGGTCTGGCTTCAAAGATTATAATTAAGGAGGTTGCATGAAAAGCTTTACGGTTGCCTTAATTGGCAATCCAAATGTAGGAAAATCAGCCATATTTAACGAACTAACTGGCTCAAACGCACATGTTGGCAACT
>NZ_JBMFGQ010000010.1:30298-40273 GCF_049977265.1 Desulfurella sp.
AGTAGAAAAAAAAGAAGGTAAATTCACATACCTTGATGCACAAATTAATGTAGTAGATTTACCAGGTATTTACAGCTTAAGTGCAAATTCCATAGATGAGCGAATAGCGCGTGACTTCATAGTAAAAGAAAAACCAGATTTGGTTGTTTGCATAGTAGATTCTACAAACTTAGTAAGAAATTTGTATTTGTTTGTATCATTGAAAGAGCTTGGAGTTAAAACGCTACTTGTGTTAAATATGATAGATCTAATAGAAGATAAATTGGAAATCGATACAACAAAACTATCTACCAGTCTTAAAACACGCGTTGTTAAAACCTCAGCTACAAAAAAAATAGGTATTGGCGAACTAAAAGAGGCAATATTTGATGAACTCCACTATCCACAAGAAGAATTGTATGTTGACTATGGGAATGATATTGAACGCTCAATTGAAAGAATAAAAAATTTGCTTAATGGTACAAATTTGCCATACAATAAACGGTTTTTAGCTATAAAGCTTTTAGAACAAGATCCTCTCATTATGCAAGAACTAAAACAGCAACAAAAGGAAAATATTGTAGAAAATGCTATTTTAGAAATAAACAGTCTTGAAAAAATATACCCTGATTTAGAAACAGAAATTATTGAAAAAAGGTATGGTCTAATAGAAGGCGTTGTAAAAAATTCAACAAAACATTTAGTAAGCATTGAAGATAGACTAACAACATCGGATAGAATAGACAAGATTGTAACGAACAGGTATCTGGGTATACCGCTTTTTGCCCTTGCAATGCTTATAGTTTTTGAAGCTACATTTAAACTTGGCGGTTTTTTTGCAGACTACATAGAGCAATTTTTTGGGTGGTCTGGCGATACACTATCCCAATACATCCATAACCCGCTTTTGCAATCATTTGTAAAAGATGGACTCATTGGAGGCGTTGGCACGGTAATTGTATTTTTACCCAATATACTGATTTTATTTTTATTTTTATCGTTTTTGGAAGATGTTGGCTATATGGCAAGAGCAGCTTTTGTTATGGATAGACTGATGCATAGCATAGGGCTTCCAGGTAGGGCTTTTATACCTTTGATACTGGGTTTTGGATGCAATGTACCAGCTATTATGGCAACACGCACAATTGCTGATGAAAAAGATAGATTACTTACAATACTTATAAATCCATTTATATCCTGTACTGCACGCTTGCCTATATATGTTTTGTTTACTGGAATTTTTTTCAAAGAAAACCATCCCGGCCTTATTATTTTTTCACTTTATGCTTTAGGTATAATTGTGGCAATATTGAGTGCAAAACTATTCAGAAGCACAATACCACAACTTAAAGGTAAAGTATCGTTTTTGATAATGGAACTTCCTATCTACAGAATGCCTACAATAAAAGCCGTGCATGGGAGCGATCAAGAGAATTTTTAAAAAAAGCTGGTACAATTATTCTACTTGGCGTTATTTTGGTGTGGTTGCTATCAAGTCTACCATTTGGCGTAAAATATGCAAGTGAGCAATCATTTGTAGGCGCATTGGGTAAGTTTTTTGCACCTATTCTATCACCATCTGGGTTTGGGTTCTGGCAAGCCGCAGTAGCTTTAATCTTTGGACTTTTAGCCAAAGAAACCGTTGTTGGCACAATGGGAACACTCTTTGGTGGCGAAGATAAACTATCTATAGCGCTACCTCACCTATTTAGCCCGCTGAGTGCTTATGCTTTTATGGTAATGAGTTTGCTCTATATACCCTGCATTGCAACAATTGGTGTAGTTTACAAGGAAACAAATTCATTAAAGTGGACTGCTTTTAGTGTTTTTTACAGTTTATTCATTGGATGGATTAGCGCAACTTTAATTTACCAGATAGGATCAATTTTATAGGAGGTTTTTATGTCTGAAGTAAAAGCTTTAAGCGAATTTTTGCAAAATGGTCACACAAAATTTGAAGTGGTAAAGATTGAGGGAGGCAAGGAACTAAGAGACTATCTTGAGCAAGAAGGCATAAAAGAAGGTAAAATATTGGTTTTAGAACCAACTATAGTTCATGAACATCACGGACCGCTAGCAGTAGAGTTTGATTCTAAGGAGGTTATTTTAAGTCAGGGTATTGCAGAAAAGATAATTGTTGAAGCGCATGGTACTAAAAAAAATCTCCTGGAGCTTGAAGCAAACGACACAGGTATTATTAAAAGTTTTGAGTGCGGCAAAAAGATAAAAGAAGGCTTAGACAAAATCGGCTTAAAAGTAAATATAAACATAAAGGTAAAAGGACACCTAACAGATGAAACATACAATATCCAGTGCAATGGACAATTGGCTGAGCTTTGCACAGGAGAAGCCTCAATGCTTTTGATAAAAACAGGCGAAAAAATCCTGCAACTACCACAACTCAAAACAGGCGACGAAGGCAAACTTGAATACATAATAAGTGGAATCGCACTGGAAGAAAGACTAAAAGATGCAGGCATACAGGTAGGCAAAACCATAAAACTTATCTCAAAAACATCCGTTTCTGGTCCAGCAAAACACATAGGTTGCAATTTCCACTTTTTAGTTGAAGGGAAAATGGCTTCAATTGGTCATGGTATAACTCAAAAAATTAAAGTCAAACCTGTTGAATAGGATGAATGAATGGACTGCAAAATATTTGGCTCAAAGGTTTTAAAAGGAAACCTGTTAGTGTATATAAAAAGTTGCAATACTTGTGTATTAAAAGTTTTATCATTCATTCTATTTTTCTTTTTACCTGTAATGTCTTTTGCAGGTAGTGTTACCTCAAGCGATGATACAAAATTATCTCTTTATGGCTCAATAAAGCAATATTTTGTTTGGGGAAATGGCAACTACGCAGAAGGTTATCCAGCCAATACTGCAATTAGAAAATCCGATCTAACAACATTTAACTCCTATGTGGGCTCTACGACGCTTGGTCTTGATATAGAATCCGATAAAATATCTGCAAATATTGAATCAGACTTTGAAGGCGACAAAAATACTCTTATCTTGCTAAAAGCATACTTTGCATACAAATTATCCGATAACCTAAAACTTTTAATTGGACAGGATGAACCACTAGGTGAATTAAATACATTTTCAGATAACTACTATGCAATGCCTGGATTTGATAAAACAAGACCAGAAGGCGTAAGCCAAATCAGGCTTGAAGGCAACTTTGACCTTGGATCAATAAGTCTAACACCTGCCATTGCAATTGAAAATGTGTACCCGTATATGTTTAGAGACGAAGAACAAGAAGAAAAAAATATCTCTGTAAAAATGCCAGGAATTGGAGCACAATTAGCTTTAGAATTTCCTTTTTTGCAGCAAAAAGCAAGAATTTACGGATTTTTTGAAACACAAAAAGTCTACTTCCAAAACAGCGAATCTCACTGGCCATACATTTACGGAATAGGCGTGCAGCTTCCAATAAAGATGGTTACTTTGCAATCAGAATTCCTATACGGCAAAGGTTCAACACACTATGTTGGCTTAATTGAAGCAATAAATAAGTTGGGTATGGAAACAGAAGTGCCACGTGGGTATACAGACAATTTAAACGCCAGAAGACTTAGGGCTTATAACATAGAAGCAAATATTGCCCTAAATGATACATGGGGCATATATGGAGGCTTTGATAAAGTAAACTTGATGAATGAATTACACAACGCCAACATACAATCTGCAGATGGCAAGTTTGTTGGAATCTCTTTCAATTTAACAAAATCAACCACGCTAAAACTTGAATATGATAATTTTAAAACACAATTTTACTGCCCAAAACATGATGAACTAAAAAGCGCAACAGCAAACCAGGTATTCTTGAGCGCTCAATACAATTTCTAAACCAGTCATTAAGCATCAGCGAAGGATCTCCTAGCATTCTAAAGCGGTGGGGTTCTTCGCTGTACTTATAATTACAAAGCCTTTTTTACACAATGCCTTGTTCAATCATTGCATCAGCTACTTTTTTAAAGCCTTCTATGTTTGCACCAACTATATAGTTATTTGGAAATCCATACTCTATAGCAGACCCAAAACAACGCCTAAAAATGCCTTGCATTATTTTTTTTAGCTTATTTTCTGTGTACTCAAAATCCCATCTGGTTTTGCCAGCGTTTTGCTCCATCTCTAGTGCAGATGTAGCAACACCACCTCCATTTGCAGCTTTACCTGGACCAAACAACACTTTTGCCTTTTCAAACACCCTTATAGCTGAAGGTGTGCATGGCATATTTGCACCTTCTGCTATAGCAATAACGCCATTTTTTACAAGCATTTCTGCATCATTTTCATCAAGCTCGTTTTGTGTTGCACAAGGTAGCGCTATATCACAAGGGATTTCCCAGATATTTCCGTTTGGTTTATAAATTGCATGTTTATGATAAGGTATATAGTCTTTTATGCGCCTTCTTTCAATTTCTTTTAACTGTTTGAGTAAATCCAAATCAATACCTTCTTTATCATATATATAACCATCGGAATCAGAGACAGCTATAACTTTTCCGCCTAATTGGTGAATTTTTTCAACAGTATAGATTGCAACATTACCAGAACCAGAAACCACACAAGTTTTACCTTCAAATGTTTCATTAATTGTTTTTAGCATTTCATCAACAAAAAAAACAAGCCCGTAACCAGTTGCCTCAGTTCTAACTGCAGAACCACCGTACCTTAAACCTTTTCCCGTTATTACACCCGCTTCAAATTTATTTGTGATACGTTTGTACTGACCAAATAAATATCCAATTTCTCTTGAACCCACACCAATATCCCCTGACGGAACATCTGTATTTTCTCCTAGGTGCCTGTAAAGTTCTGCCATAAAACTTTGGCAAAAAAGCATTATTTCTTTATCTGATTTTCCTTTTGGATCAAAATCCGCTCCACCTTTTGCACCACCAATTGGTAAATCTGTAAGAGAATTTTTAAATATTTGCTCAAAACCTAAAAACTTAATTACACCAAAATCCACCGAAGGGTGAAATCTTAATCCACCTTTATAAGGACCAAGTGCACTGTTAAACTCTATTCTAAAACCTCTATTGATATGTATCTCGCCTTTATCGTCAACCCAAGGCACACGAAAAACAATTTGTCTTTCCGGCTCTACAATACGTTCCATTAATTTTTCTTCTAAATATATAGGATTTTTCTTCAAAAGAGGAATAATAGAAAAAAACACTTCTCTTACTGTCTGATGAAATTCAGGCTCAGCAGGATTTTTTCTTACAACCTCATTGTATATTTCTTGCACTCTTTGTTCAATATCAATTGTCGCCCAGCTACTGCCCATACTACCTCCAATTAAAAATTTATTTCATAATGGTAACTTATTTTATATATTTCGTCAAGTTTTAAATATGTTTTGCCCTTAAATACTGTTGTGGCCAATCAATATCTACATTAAGCACTTTAGCTGCATGCAAACACCAATACGGGTCAGAAAGCAACGCTCTGCCCATAACTACGATATCAGCTTGCTTACTTGAAAGTATATGCTCGGCTTGATAAGCATCTACAATTAAACCTACAGCAGATACAAGAATATCAACCTCATGCTTTATTTTGTAGCTAAAATAAGTCTGATAGCCAAAATCTGAATCTATTTGAGCGTATGGCACAAGACCGCCACTTGATACATCAATCAAATCTACGCCTAATAGTTTTAGTTGCTTTGAAAATTCAATAGAGCTTTCTAAATCCCATCCATCTTTTGCCCAATCTGTTGCAGATATTCTTACAAATAACGGGATTTCGACAGCCTCCCTAACAGATTTTGCTATCTCTAGCGGAAAACGCATTCTATTTTCTAAACTCCCGCCATACTCATCTTCTCTTTGATTTGATAATGGTGACAAAAATTCATGCAATAAATAACCGTGCGCCATATGAAGTTCAATAAAATCAAACCCTGCTTCTTTCGCCATTTTAGCTGATTTAATAAAACTTTCTTTTACAAAATCGAGTTCCTGTTTGTTAATTTGTTTCGGTATAGAAGAATTTTCATCAAATGCAATTTGGCTTGGTGCTATTGTATTATAGCCATTTTCTTGTTTTGTTAGAAGTTTTTCTCCTAGCCATGGTTTATCTTTTGAACCTTTTCTTCCAGCGTGTGCAAGCTGAATACCAATTTTAGTATCTGGGCTAAATTTTTTAATGATATTAATTAATTCTAAAAATGCATTTTTTTGCTCATTGTTATATAATCCCAGATCAAATGGAGTAATTCGACCTCTGGGTTCTACTGCCGTTGCTTCTATAACTATAGCACCCGCGCCGCCAATTGCCCTTGATAAATAATGTGTAATATGCCATTGATTAACAAGACCGTTCTGAGCACTGTATTGGCACATTGGCGACATAAAAACGCGATTTTTAAAATTAACATTTCTAATCGTAATAGATGAAAATAATAAATTTTTCATAAACCCTCCTTTATAAAGTTAGCTATAAACTATCTAAAATATATGCAACATTCACCAAAAAACAATACCAAACTTTTTCTTGATTAAAATACAAATTTTAATACACTTTGTAAGTATGAAAAGAAAAGAAGTTTATTTAATAGTTTTGGTTGCACTGCTTGTAATGGCTTTTTTTTGGTCTTTGGGGTTAGGAGATGTTCATATAAGTGCAAAAAAAATTATCGAAATCTTTGAAAATCAAATGTTTAATACACACAATAAGGTAAGTTTTACAGATAAATATGTGCTCTTAAACTTAAGACTGCCAAGAATTCTAAGCGCAATGCTTGTTGGAGCAAGTTTATCACTTTGCGGTGTTATTTTTCAAGCAGTACTTTTAAATCCATTGGCTGATTCATATACATTGGGAGCAGCAAGTGGTGCCGCTTTTGGTGCTACGCTTGCTTTTGTGTTAAATTTATTTTATATAAGTGCGTTTTCTGTTTCGTTGTTTGCATTTTTTGGGGCAGTTTTATCTCTTGTTATTGTTCTTTATGTGGCAGGCTTTAAATCAAATCTATCAAATGTCAATTTAATTATTTCTGGTATAATTGTAGCTACAATTTTTTCATCAGCTATAGCTTTACTTGATTATTTGGCTTCAAAAGATGTAGCTTATATTATCTTTTGGCTTATGGGCAGCTTTGATGCAAGCAACTGGGAAAATATTCAAATGTTGATTATAACTTTGGTATTTGTATGGTTTTTTGCTTTTTTATATGCAGACGAGCTTGATATTATATCTCTAAGTGAATTATCGGCACAGAGTTTGGGCGTAAATGTAGCAAGAACCAGGTTAATCTTTTTAGCTTTGGCTACATTGCTTAGCGCAATTTGCGTAAGCGCATCTGGTATAATTGGTTTTATCGGATTAATAGTACCACATATTGTAAGATTTATAATTGGACCAAAAAATAGACTGCTTTCAATTTATTCAGTTCTACTTGGCGCATTATTGCTTTTAATTGCAGATACAATCTCAAGAAGTTTTTCATTTCAAATACCTATTGGTGTTCTAACAGGACTTATTGGTGGTCCTTTTTTTCTTTACATTTATAAGGTTAGAGTGAAAAAGCTTGTATAAATTGAATAATGTTTCTTTTGCCTACAAAAATTCTGTATTAGACAATATAAACCTAACAATAGAAAAAAATAAATTTTATTCAATTATTGGACCTAACGGAGCAGGTAAAACAACCCTATTGCGTTTACTCTCTGGCTTATTAAAGCCAACTAGCGGTAGTATATTGCTTGAAAACAAAACGATTTTTTCTTACTCAAAAAAACATTTGGCACATAAAGTCTCTTTAGTGTCACAAGAATTAATTCATTTTGATTATACCGTTTATGAAATTGTAAGTATGGGCAGATATCCATATAAAAAACGCTTTAGTTTTTCAAAAGAAAACTATATTAAAATTGACCAGGCAATTAATATTTGCGGTCTAAATGATTTAAAAGGAGAGAGTATATTAAAACTAAGCAGTGGAGAATATCAGAGAACTCTAATTGCGCGCTCAATTGCACAGGACACGCCTATTTTAATCTTAGATGAAGCTTTTTCAAATTTAGATTTAAGGTATATTCTATTAATACTGGATTCTTTGCTATCTTTAAAGAAAACAATTATTAGCGTGTTCCATGATTTTAGGTTAGCGCGCTGTGCTGATTATTCTATATTCTTAAAAAATGGTAAAATATTCAAAGTTATAAAAAAGGAAGAAGCACTTCCTATAGACTTTCTCGAAAAATTTTACGAAATAGACACATCAAGCTTATCACACATTGATATAGATTTATTCAAAATTTAATCATTTTTTCTATTTTTTTGTTTACGTCAACCATAGTATCTATAACATGCACAATTTTTTCTAATGCAGCATATATCGTATTTATTCTATATGCCAGATCATCTACCACCTTAATTTGCTCACTAATTGCCAAAGAATTTTGAGATAAAGACTCGCTAATAGAATTTGACTCTTTCTGGGATTCGCTAAAAACGCTAGCAAATTCATTAAAATCGTTTACTAAAGCTTCCAAGAAACTATTTACATTTTCTACGCTTTCAACCGCTGCCTCTATTTTGTTGTTAAAATTATCAAGGATTTTTCCTATATTTTTGGTCATATTATCTGTTTTTGTGGCAAGTTTTCTAATTTCATCTGCAACCACTGCAAAACCTTTACCTGCTTCTCCAACACGCGCAGCTTCAATAGCAGCATTTAGAGCAAGAAGATTTGTTTGTGTTGCGATATCTGAAATTGAGCCTATTACGTCACTTATTTTCTCTGATGATGCGCTTAAATTTTTTATACTTACAACAAAAGTGTTTAAATTTTGTTTTCTTTCTATAATATCTTTATTGCGTTCATCTATCCTAGACTTTAATTGGGCATTATTGTTATTAAATCTCTCAAAATCAGTATTGATGGATAGGAGGTTATCCGTCATATATTTTAAGTTGCCGCTCATTTCTTCGATGGACGCAGCAAATACATTCATCTGAATTTTAATACCCATCGTATCGGCTTGAATTATTTTAAAACTACCTTCTGTTGAATTGCTAAGCAAAGAGTCTTTTACCACGCTTTTTGCTAGTTTTGTTATAGTTTTCTTATCATTTGATTGATCAAAAGAACTGTTTAAAACATTATTTTTCATACTATCACCTTGATATCTCGTCTATAATATCACTGCCACATCTTAAAGATTCAAGCCAGCTCAAAAATGATTTTGCCGCCTCCTTTTTAAATATTGCACCATGCTGAGGTGCTATCATGTTTATATCGTATTTTCTAACACGGTTAATAAAGTTTCGGCATACAGCGTTTGATGCCATGTATCGTTTATGAAAACCTTCCATTAAAGAAACATGGGAATTAAAATCATCCACAAAAAGATAGGTTTTATTGCCGAAAACTGCAGCTCCAATATCCCCGCTAAATAGTATCTTCGATACTGGGTCATACAATACATGCTGGCCTGGTGAATGCATAAAATGAGCCGGTATAGTTTCGAAGGAGTCTATTTTTCCACCGTTATCTTCGATTGATAAAATACGAGATACGTCAGTTATACCAAAGTGAGGCAAAAACCTTACCCATAATTTTGATATATGCACATTAGCGTTTGTAATAGAAAGCCACATAGCAATACCGCTTGAAACATCTGGATCTTGATGCGTATAAAAAATGTTATTAATATCTGCCAAATCAATATATCTGCTGACATTTGCCACTACTTTTGGAAACACATGGACACCGCCTGGATCTAGCAATGTTCCCTTACCGTTTGATATAATTAAATATTGATTAACCTGGACAAATCCACCCTTTATGTCAGCTTCGTCCCAACCAAGCCAAATAAACTTGTGGCCAGCTTCTTCAAATAATATTTCACCGTTTGGGACATTTACCTGTTCATTGGATAAAGTTATATACCCCATCTTTACCTCCGCTTTTCTTAAAATATACAAAACATACTTAATTTAGTCAAGTTTTAGTAAAGATTCTTGCTT
>NZ_JBMFGQ010000011.1:0-37687 GCF_049977265.1 Desulfurella sp.
TGAAGGGATAAAAACCAAAAAAACTTAAGAAATATTGCTTGGAGGATAGAATTTATCATGGAAGTATAATGTACCCGCAAATCAATACAGAATCTTTGGAATTTTTATCCCTTTAAAAAAATTCTGTTAATGATTTAAAATGTATTTGGTTTTATTTTAAGAATTTAAAGTTTTAAAGGGTGCTTAAATGAGTGTCAAAAGAAAAAGTTACTCAAATGAGTTTAAAACAAAAGTAGTGGTAAAGGTTTTGGAGAACTCTAAAGTATGAAAATGTTTATCTGTTAAACTATTCTACAATAAGCAAGGCAAGAGAAAAATAGCAGAATACATTTGCTTTTACAATTATAAAAGACCACATACAAGCGTAGACTATAAAACACCTATGAGTATCTATATGGCTGGTCTAGAGAAGGTATCGCAAATGGGGAATAAGAAAATTAAAAAAAATTGACTTGACAAAGGGGTACAGGTTAAGATAATGGAGTTGTATAAGAAGAAAGAAGGAAAAATGTAATGGTTTGATGAAGTCGAGAAAAAATCGAATCTTTCAAATCCAATTATCTAAATTTAAAGATAGAAAATTATGCAAAATAAACAAAATAATTATTTGAATACTGCAATTTCATTGCTAAAATACTTTGCCTGTTAGTCCTATGTAATTTTTTTACTTTTATGCCCGCACCCAAGCAAGGCGGATACAGATTAATCAAAATTTTTAAAAACTTAGCTTTCACAAAAGCATTACTCAGAAATTATACCCAAATTTTTTAGCAATTTTTTTTCTGGATGGCCATTGCTGTCATAGCTCCTTAATCTGTAATAATCTTTAAGCATAATTTCAAGCGGTATAGGGTTAGTGCCCACCAAAAATTTATTGGGTAATGTATCATCTTTGTTTGAAACACCAAGCAAACAATTCAAGTAACGCTCAAGGACAATTATACGCTCACCTGCTTTTAAAAATTCTTTTTTTGAAATCTTAATACCAGTTATAGAAACAAAAAGCTTCCAGTAAAGAGAATAATCTATTAGAGATATGGCGATTTTTGGCATATAGCTCATAACTTTTTTGAGTATAAAATGTGGCGTGTATTTTGTTAGAGGCGGTTCAAATAGATAAGCAAATGCGGTAAATAAACATGTTTGCAAAGAGTTTATAGAAGCGAATAAATTTTCAAAAAAAACCACATAAGCGGCTTTACCTTTTGTGCTTTTTGGATCTAGCAAATCAAAGATTATTTCCAATCCCACAGGGAAAGCACTCAAGTGGCAAGCACCACGATTTGCCACTGCATAAGACAAAGCTTGGCCGTATGCTCCGCTTGGATGATAACCTGCTAACTCCAAACCCTTTACATTCATTGCAAAAGCGCTTCCACCGTATTTTTTTGACAATCTCATTGAACCTTGAGCAAGCTCTGCACCAATACCTTCTTGCAGGGCAATTTTTTTTATTATTGATTTAACAGCTTGAGCATCACCAAATTTTATATCATAGGGGAATATTTTCTGGCTGCTTGCCTGCATAGCCCAAGCCAGCGTACCACCTAAAGATATTGTATCCATACCGTACAGATTGCATAATTCATTAATTTCCACCACATCGTTTATATCAAAAATACCCAAGTTGCTGCCAACAAGCGCAAGTGTCTCGTATTCTGGATAGGGAGCAATTTTGTTATTGAATTGTATTTTGTGACCGCACAAAATAGAGCATGGCTTACAGGTTTCGAACGAAAGATTAAAGCCAAAGCGAGTGTTTTTTGCAAATAAACCATCAGCTTTCTTGTTGCTTTGAAATCGAAAATTCATTACAGGCAAAGTATCTTTAGCATTTGTAGAAATAATATTTGAAGATGTGCCAAAACGCCTATAGTAAAACGATGTAAATTCATTATTTTCGATATATTTCAAGCTTTTCTTTTTGACTTTATCAAAAAGCTCTCGATTTTTAGGTATAGCTTTTGAACTAATAGGTTTTGTCACCACAGCTTTAAGCAATTTTGAGCCAAATACAGCGCCAATGCCTCCTCTGCCTAAAAATCTAGTCCCTGAGACCACATTTGCAAACCTTACCAGATTTTCGCCAGCTTGTGCGATAGTCAATATAGAATCACTACCGTATTTCTTTTTCAAAAAATCTTGAGAATATTTGGAATCCCTGCCCCAAATATCTGACGCATCAAGAAAATTCACGCTATTTTCTTCAATGTATAAATAAACAGGTTTTTCTGATTTACCTACAACAACTAAACCACCAAGACCGAGCTTTTTTAAACCAATACCAAAAGGCCCGCCGCAAGAAGAAGAGTTGACAATATTAGTTAGCGGTGAGATTGTAACAGCGCTAAAGCGTGCACTACAGTGAGCATTTGTCAAGCTTACAATACCCGGCATTATAATAATAGGGTTATCGCTTGCTAGAGGATCAGTATCCTTTGGAAAATTATCAAACAAAAGCTTAAGACCTAAACCTTTTGCGCCTAAATACAGCTTTCTGTCTTCTGGGTTTACTTGTTTATAGTAAAATGATTTTTTGCTTAAATTTACATATAAAATTTTGTCTGAGTAGCCATCAATTTCCATTTTTTTACCAAGCTTTCTCTAAAATTTCTAAAACAATTTTCTTATCTGCAAAAAATGGGCTGAATGTTATTGCACCATCGTTTATTGATAGTTCTGCAATTTTACCAAGCTCGGATTTATCTTTGCATACATCTTTTAAATGCAGTGGCAGCTGAGCTTTTTGATTAAGCGTATTAAGTAAATTTCTTATAAAATCCAAATTTGCATTTGTTTTGTCTTTTGTGCTTGCAAAATATTCTGTGTCAGTTAAATAAAGCAGCAATTCGCCCAAATAATTGTTTGAAACGCTTTTGTAATATTCCAGACAAGGCAAAAGCAATATAGACATACTAACGCCGTGCGGCACTTCGCATACAGCACCTACGCTGTGTCCTATGGCATGGACTATGCCAACCATTGAATTTGAAAATGCGGCCCCAGCAAGCATAGAAGCAATGGCAAGGTTTAGCCTTGATACGTTATCTTTGGGATTTTCTATGGCTAACAAAACATTCTTGGATATTAGATTTATGGCAGAAGCTGCAAAACTGTCAGAAACAGGGTTTTTCTGCGTACCAATGTAGGCTTCAATGGCATGGACCAAAGCGTCCATTGCAGTTGCTGCTGTCATTTTTGCAGACAAGCTTATGGTTGAGCGCGGGTCTAGTATTGCTAAATCAGGCAGCATGCCGTAAGACAAAAATGGTAATTTTACATGATTTTGAGTATCTTTTATAACAGCGACCAAGGTAGCTTCAGAGCCTGTCCCAGAAGTGGTAGGTACTACAACAAGCGGCGTTGTAAATTTGGTATTCAAATTGTCTGCGCCAGATAATTCTATCATCTTTTTGTTTGGATACTCCAAAAGTATCCTTACGCCTTTTGCGCTATCTATAACAGAGCCTCCACCTACAGCTATCAAACAATCGCATTTTTCTTTATTGAAAAACTCTGCGATTTCCTCTACAGTTTCCAAAGATGACTCTAACGGCACATCTAAAAACTCACTAAAACAAATACCATTGTGTTCTAAAACATTTTTAACAATACCGCTTACACCTACTTTTTCTATAACATGATCACTAACAATAAGTGGTTTTTTAATGTTTAAAATGTTTAACTCAAAACCCAGATTATCTAAAGCACTAAAGCCCGCTAAAATTTTTGTTGGCAAATAGAACTCAAAATACTCACGCATATAATCCCTTTAAAGCAATATAAATATATAATTTGATTTTTAACAGCAAATTTATCTTTGGTGGTTTTTTCATAATCCTTTTGCAGATTAAATAACCAAACAGGTATTGCTCAACAATCATTGACAATCTTGTAAATATCAAAGCATTGGATATCAAACCAACAACAAACATTCTTTTCTTGGCAAAGGCTTCTTCAAGACCATCCAGCGCAGATAAACACCTAAAAGCTGCGTTTACATTTTTAAAGTAAACTTCAAGGTCAGGTTTCTCGCTAGTCTTGGTCTTATTAAAATGATCTTTATTTTTAATTATACTCACACTTAATTCTGGTTTATTCCAGACACCTAACTTTATAACAAAACCATCTTTTAACTGATTTAATTCTTGTTGAAAACTTTTGTCTCGTTTTGAAAGAAATATTACAGATTTTGCAAAAACGTGCAAAAAAATTTTTACTATTATCTTTTTTAACATGTTTATATTATAAGTTAAATATATATAAATGTCAATTAATTCAAAATTTACAGTTAGTTAGATTAATAAAATTTTTTGAGCATAATGTCCAAAATTGTATCATCGGCATCTTTCATTGCTTGATTAGATAGTCTTCCAAGATTTTCTATGCATTTCTTAGCGCTTTCTGCTAATATTCCGTTGTCAGATGGCACAACAATACCATTTAAAGCCATATTGGAAGCTTCAATAGCGGATATTGACGATAAGTACAATTTATACGCACATCCAATTTTTGCACCGTCACATATCATGCCCGACAAACCTGCTAGAACATTTTTTATTGAATTTTCTATCTTTGTTATGCTTTTTTCTCTTAAATAAGTAAGTCCGGCGCTGCAGCCAACACCCGCAGCTATCCCGCAGCCACATAAACTTGAAAGCACGCCTGTGTAAGCTTTTACATAAGCTGTAAGCAAATGGCTTAAAGCCAAGGCTCTTAATATTTCGTCTCTATCAAATCCTTCCTTTTCACCAATAATCGATATAGGTATAATTGCCAAAAGCCCATGATTGCCAGAGCCCGCGCTGCTTGTTACAGGCAAAGCGTATCCAGACATTCTTGCTTCAGATGCAGAAACTGTCAGGGCAATAGCCAGAGATTCAGCATCAGATGCTTTTGACATAACAAACTTGCCAAATCCAATCCCAACGTTTTCATTTAAACCGCTTTGCGCAATTTTTCTATTCATCTGTATGCCATCGTATAAAAATTCGATTTTTTCAATATCTATGCTGTTTGCAAAATCTACAAGCTCACTGATACTAAAATTCTTTAACTCGCTAATATTTAAGCTTTTACTATTTTGCAAATGAGACTTGATAACTGTTTCATCCTTGCTTTCAAAAACAATATTATCATGTTTTCCCATTATAATAACGGTTGAATTATGAAACCTGCCTTGAGCTTGCGCTTTAATAAAAAGCCCTTCTGCATCTTTTTTCAAAATTAAATCAACAACATTGCCTTTTATTATTTCTCTAGCTTTTTGTATATCGTTGGAGCTCACTTCTTTTAAGGCTTCCAGACCGTACTCAGGTCTACCGCATGCAATAGCAAGCGCTGCCGCAAAAAGCAAACCTTTTTCATTAGTTCCAGGGATAGTCACAAACATGCCATTTTTTAAAATATTTTTATCCACACTAAGTGTCAATTTTAATATATCCTCACCCAATATTTCTTTTGATCTTGAAACCGCAAATGCAACGGCTCCAGGCTCTGTACAGCCCAAAGCTGGCTTTACTGAATCCTTAAGAATTTCTAAAATAATGTCATACTTATTCATTTCAAATCCAAAAAGGTTTTAATATAAAAACCCCCCAAAATATTCATTTGGCTAAGAATAATAAAATAAACCAATAAAGTCAATCTAAGTAAATTATCTAAGTTAAATAAATTTTAGTCATCTAATTAGCTTATTTACAAAAGATTTTTGATGCCTATATTTTTGCCTGGAAATAGAGTTTAATAGCCTGATAATAATCTTTTTGGTGGAGCCAGCGAGAGGATTTGAACCTCCGGCCTACTGATTACGAATCAGTTGCTCTACCCCTGAGCTACGCTGGCGCTTGAAAGCTTTTATAAAGCATAGTGTAAAAATTGTCAATACTTTCTTTTAAAAAGAAGCTTTGGATGTAAAACACTAACCAAAAAGCCAGCAACAATAATTAAGCAAGCGCCTATTATCTGAAACAAGGTAGGTATTTGTTTTAAAAAAATAGCTCCAAGTAAAATCGCAAATAGTGGATCAAGATAAGAAAATATTGATACAGTAATAACATTTAAGTAATTAAAACTATCATACCACAAAAAAAGCGCCAAAGCAGTATGAATAATACCGGTTATTAAAAGTAATCCTAAAATTCGCCCATCAAGTTTAAAATGAATAAAAAATAAAAATGGCACAAGCAAAACAACAGATATTATAATTTGATAGGATGTAAGTTTTATCGCACTATGGTGCATTACAGCCATTTTTGAAAAAAAACCTAAAATTCCAAAACACAAACCACTAAAAAATGCTATTATTAAACCTAAAACTTCATTTAGATGAAAACTTAAACTATTGTTTGCAAAAATCAAACACATACCACCAAGAGCCAGAAATACAGATAAACCAATATTAAATGTAAAATTTTCTTTTAAAAATAATATTGCAAGTAAAATTGTAAATATTGGGCCCAGATAGTACAATACTACAGCATTTGCAATACTTGTTAGACTGATTGCCCAGAAAAACAAAATCCAGTTTAAAGCAAGCGCTATGCCAGATAAAAATAATGGAGCAAAGGGTTTGATTCTAAAAAATTCGTCTTTGCCCAGCTTTTTAATTGAATAAAATAAAACCAAAGGCATAGCAAAAAGCACTCTAAAAAATACAAAAATCGGACTTGGCAAATTACACCAGATTGAAAAAATTGGTATAGAACCCCATATAAATGTTGCAAGCAACATTTCAAAAATGCCTTTTTGGCTCTTTGATTTTATAAACGGACCATTTTTCATTTTCTAAATTTAGCCTAATTTTTTTAAAAATGCAAGTATATGATTAACCAATTAACTCTATCATATCTTTTGGAAGTTTTGAATAAAATTTTAAAAACTTATTTGAATTAGGATGGAAAAATCCCAGGTAAAATGCATGAAGCGCCTGTCTTTGTATAAGTTTAGATGATTTTGAGTAAACACTATCACCAACAAGCGGATGATTTAAATACTGCATATGCACACGTATCTGGTGAGTTCTTCCAGTTTCTAATTCGAAGCGTACAATATCCATATCTTTTAGGCGCATAATTACTTTGTAGTGCGTAACTGCAAGTTTTCCCTGTACAACTGCAAACTGTTTGCGTTTTATGGGGTGGCGACCAATTTGTGTTTTAATTGTTCCAAAACTATCTTTTATGTGACCCTCGCATATGCCTATGTAATAGCGTTTTGATATATGCAGAGCAAATTGATTTGCAAGTTTAAAATGCGTGTTGTTGTCTTTTGCCAAAACTATAACACCACTTGTATCTTTGTCTATGCGGTGAACAACACCAGGTCTTAGTGGAGCACCTATATCTGATAACTTTATTCCTCTAAAAAGTAAAGCACCAACTACACTTTTATGTTCGCTTCCAGCACCAGGGTGCACCACAACACCCGCAGGCTTATCTACCACAACTAAAAAATCATCTTCATATAATATTTTAATATCACAATCTGCAATTTTGAGGTTTGGTTTTTCAAACTCAATTGGCTCAAAAGAGATTTTTTCTTCACCTTTTAGCTTATAATTTTTACTTACAACCTTGCCATTTACACATACTTTGCCTTTTTCAATCCATTTTTGGATCTGATTTCTTGGTATATCCAAAATTTCTGCCAGATATGAATCAATGCGCTTTTGAGTATCTATGTTAATAATTTGTTGCGTTTGTGGCATTTGTTATAGTTTCATTAGTAGAGTTTGTAGCATTTGTAACATTCTGGTTTAAGTATAGCGCTTGAGCCCATGCAGGTAAATTAGAAGGTGGCTGCCAGTCTTCTACGGGTTTTCCAGCTAAAGCATTCTGCATATAATTTAGCCATATAGGCAAAGCCATTGTAGCGCCAACTGCCGTTGGTCCGCACGAGCGGTAATTATCGTATCCCACCCAAACACCCGTTACTAATTGTGGAGTAAAACCAATAAACCAGTTATCCCGCGATTCATTTGTTGTACCGGTTTTACCAGCGGCTGGCCTTCCAAGCGCTTGTGCGCCTACGCCTGTACCTTCTTTTATAACATCTTGCATCATTTTTACAAGCACATAGCCAACATCTTGTGGAAATATATTTTTCAATTCAGGCTTATTTTCATATACCACATTGCCATCTTTATCTGTAACCTTGCTTACAAATATAAGCTTTGGCAGATATCCCATGTTGTCAAAAGCACAAAATGCTCTTGTTAATTGAGCTAAAGTGGTAGAAAATGAACCTAAAGCAATGGTCAAATTGTCTGGTATGTGTTCGCTAATACCCAATTTTCGAGCATTTGCAATAACATTTTCAACACCTACTTTTGAAAGCAAATTAATAGTCGCTACATTCACAGAATGTGCTAAAGCATACTGTAGTGTAACCTGACCATGAAATGTACGAGAATAGTTTTCTGGTCTCCAAATTTTGTTGCCTGTTTTAAACTCTATAGGCTCGTCTGCAATTGTATCTGTCGGCTTCCAGCCTTGCTCCAGCGCAGTTAAGTATACAACGGGCTTAAAAGAACTTCCCGGTTGTCTTTGCGCTTGTATGGCTCTGTTGTATTGGCTAATTTGGTAATCAAATCCACCAACTAATGCTTTTACATAACCATTCCTTGGATCTATAGAAATAAGAGCTGACTCAAGGCCATTGTATCTGCCACCAGATAGCCTTAATATACCGCTTCTTACTGAATTGTAAGCGTCACGTTGCATATTCATATCAATAGTTGTATATACTTTCAGGCCACCTTTATTTACAACATCTTCTCCATATTTATTTAAAAGCCAAAGCCTTACATACTCAATAAAATACGCAGCTTTTGGATCGTAGCCATACTTAACCATATCGTTTTGATGAGCTAAAACAATTTTTGAATTTACGGCATCTAAATATTGTTGCTTTGTGATAAAATGATTTTCAAACATATTATTTAACACATATATAGTGCGTTTTGCGGCCAATTCTGGGTGATAGTAGGGATCATACGCATTTGGAGCTTGCACAAGGCCAGCTAGCATAGCTGATTCTGCAACTGTTAAGTCACTTGCATGTTTATTGAAATAAATCTCGCTTGCGGACTCAATGCCATAAGCACCAGCTCCAAAATACACTGTATTTAAATAAAGCGTTAAAATTTCATTTTTTGTAAGATGATTTGCAATCTTGTAAGCCAGAACTGCTTCTTTTAGTTTTCTATAAATTGTTTTTGACGGTGTTAAATAAAGGTTCTTTACAAGTTGCTGTGTCAGTGTACTACCACCTTGCACAATACGCCCATGTATAATATCTTCAAACAAAGCACGTCCAATTGAGCGAAAACTAATAGGCCCATGTTCGTAAAAACGTGCATCTTCTGCTGCCAGTATTGCTTTTTTCATATTATTGGAGATTTGATCAAAGCCTACTACCTGCCTGCGCTGAGCACCAAAAATAGCTATTTTTTTGCCCGAAGAGTCATAAACGGTAGTAGGTACAGGAAAAAAACTACCACTCGTTAGAGTCTGAAAATCTTTATTCGTATCAATAGATAATGAAACAATAAAAGAAGCAAAGCCTATAAAAAGTAAAAATAAAACCAAAAATACTACCAGTAAAGCCTTTTTCATTTTTTAACCTCTATATCAAAAGACAATAAACCTCTATTTGAATCGACTTTTTTCGTTATATCCTGCATTCCTTTTAAATTATTATTCATTATTTGAATAACCAGCTTTGCAAACAATGGATTTGCAGAGCTACCTTTTGAATTTTTACTCAAGAGCATAGACTTTGTCAAATAGATATCCGCTTGATTTTTGTATCCAAGCAATAAATAGCACAAAGCCATTTTGTAATAATCTTGAGCATCATAATCGTTTAAGTTGGCAAAAATCTTTAGAGCTTTATCTGGTTTATTATTGATTAAGTATAAATCAGACAATAGTCTATTTAGATTTGGATTAAATCTACTTAAAATTTGAATGATATTTTCCATACTACCATTATCCATATTTATATGTAATTTATTATTCAAATAATCTTTTTCAAGTTTTAAATAGGAAAAATCGTTGTTTGATATTGCTTTGAGTAAAACAAAATCTTGTAAATTTATGTTTCCTGGTTCTTTGAGCTTTCCAAGCAAACTATCCGAATATGCATTGCAAACTAATATACTTTTTGGTTTATTGCTGATATGTGACTGTTTTGATAAAAATTGGTTAAGACTATCTTTTGCTTTTTGTATTGAGCCTTCACTAAAACTTATTAAAGCCATATTAAAATATGGCAGTGGAAAATTGGGGTACCTATTGATTAACACGTTAAACATCTGTTTTGCTTTATCAAAATTATAGTTCTTTTCATATAGTAAAGCCAAATCGTAGTATAAAATTGGGTTTGATGGGTTTTTTTCACTGGCTTTTTCGTAGTAAACTAATGATTGAGCTAAATCGTTATTCTTGAAATAAAAATACGCTTTGTTTGCGAGGTCAAGGCTTGCGCTTGTATTAATCGCAGTTAAATAAGATTCTTTTGCTTGATTTAATAGTCCAAAACTTAAGTAGACATCACCAGACAAAACATTCGATGAGAGGTTTATACTGTAATGTATAGGCTCAATCAGTTGAATAATCAGTAAAGACTCTAAGGCATAAGAAATACCATAATCTTTGAAATTTACTTGTTTTAAAAGCTCTTTGTTATTTAATATAGGCACAATATTAAAGTCGTTTATTGCATTGTTTGAATCTAAATTAGATATAAGGTTATATGCAGTCGATATTTGATTGTTTTTTAGGGCAAGCAAATAGGCAAAATAAGTTAACTGTGAATTTTGTTTTTTGTTTAAACTATTTATGGCAAAATTTAATGCACTTTCTAAATTATTGTTCGCAAATTCCAAAAAAGCCATATTTCGCTCAACACCAAAATTAGAATTATTTACTTTTGAGAGGTAATATAAGGCTTTTCCATAATTTTTTTCACTTGCGTAAATATAACCTAACATTTCGTACAACAATTTGTCTCTAAAGCCTTCTTTTAACAATTGATCAATATGTGCTAGTGTAGCTTTAGTATTTCTTTGCGTAATAAAATTATAATAAACCTTCATAATATTTAACTCATGTTTTTTGATGTTAGAGCTCTGCAGGGTTTTAAGTAGACTATCTGCTTCATTAAAATGATTATTTTGCATATAGTAACTAAAAAGATACATATATGAATCAATATATTCATTAGGATCTTTCAATGTTGAGTCTAGGTAAGTTTGAGCTTTTTGTATGTACTCGTAAGCCATTTTCTCTTTATTTTGTATTTGATAAATTTTCGATATATTTAAATAAGCTAAAAACACATAACCTTTAGATTTCTTAAATTCTTTTATTGCGTCTTCTAGATTACCTTTATTTTCTAAATTAAGACCATCAATAAAGTGAAGATCAAGTTTTTCTTTTGTTTTTATAACTTTAACAGGTTTTAACTGAGCAGCCTTTTTTGGTATTTGTGTTTTAAAATGGAAAAAAATAAAAGCTAAAACACTTAAAACTAAAAGGAAAGACGCCAAAACAACAACAAAAAAAAGCTTTTTTTTATTTTTTTTTGGTTGTTGTACTAAGCTTGGCGTCTCGGGTGCTTCACTAGAACTTTCGTCTTGCTCTTGTGATTTTGACTCTTCTTCTATAACTATTATTTTGTCTTTGTCATCAACCATTAAAAGCTATTTTAGCTTAAAAACAAATTCTTTTATAGCCTCTATCCCTTCCTGGATTACCTGCATGCTTGTAGCAAAAGACAATCTTACATAATCATCATCGCCAAATCCAATACCTGGTACAACAGCTACTTTTGCCTCATCTAATAGAAGACTTGCTAGTTCCATGGAATTGTTTATCTTTTTCTCGTTTATACTTTTACCGTAAAGACCACTGATGTTTGGAAATACATAAAATGCACCTTTTGGATTAAAGCATGTAATGCCATTTATAGAATTCAGTGCATTTACTATGTAGTTTCTCCTTTTTTCAAACTCTTTCCTCATAACCTCAATACTGTCTTGTGGACCAGTAAGCGCCTCAAGTGCAGCCATTTGTGCAATAGAAGTAGGGTTTGATGTGCTTTGGCTTTGGAGTTTTATCATATTTTCTGTAAGCTCTTTATCCCCGCAAGAATATCCAATACGCCATCCTGTCATAGAGTATGTTTTGCTAACACCGTTTACCACAATTGTTTTGTCTTTTATTTCTTTTGAAAGACTTGCGATGCTTACAGGCTTGTAGCCATCGTATACAATAGACTCATACATTTCATCTGCTATGACCCAAAAATCATTCTTTAGCGCAAGCTCTGCCAAAAACTCCAAATCCTTCTTTTCAAAAACGCCACCCGTTGGGTTTGAAGGGTTGTTTAGTATAATAGCTTTGGTTTTTGGTGTTATAGCTTGTAAAAGTTGCTCTTGTGTTGGCACAAAACCCGTTTTGTCAGTTGCTTGTATTATAACTGGCACTGCATTTGCGTATTTTACTATTGCTTCATATGTTACCCAATAAGGACTTATTATTATAACTTCGTCACCTTCTTCAAACAATACTTGAGACAAATTAAATAAATTTTGTTTACCGCCTGCTGATACACAAATCTCATTTCTTTTGTATTCCACACCGTTAACTTTCTTTTCTTTTTCAATAATAGCATCTTTTAATTCATTGGTACCGCCAGCTGCGGTGTATTTTGTAAATCCATTTTTAATTGCTTTAATGGCAGCTTCTTTTATATTGTCTGGCGTATCAAAGTCGGGCTCACCTGCACCAAATGACAAGATTTTAATCCCAGAAGCATTCATTTCTTTGGCTTTTGCTGTAATAGCAATTGTAATGGATTCCTCAATCCTTCCAATTCTTTCAGCAAGTTTTTTCTTCATTTTTCCCCCTTAAATTTTTTTTTCATATGTTCAATAACTATTGTCGACACAAATGCACTTACATCTCCACCGTTGACAAAAACATCTTTTACTATAGTAGAGCTCAAAAAAGAATACTTAATATATGGCATAAAGTATATTATCTCAATTTCTGGTGCAAGAGAGCGATTCATAAAGGCCATTTCCATTTCGTATTCAAAATCAGAAACAGCTCTTAATCCTCTAACTATTACCTGTGCACCTTTTGATTTAGCAAAATTTACAAGTAAACCATCAACTTTTTCAACACTTATAGACGCTATATTTAATGATTCAATAACCTGTTTTGTTAATTCAAATCTTTCTTCAAAATCAAAAAAAGATTTTTTAGCAGTGTTTTTTGCAACGCCAACTATTACTTTGTGAAATATTTTTGATGCTCTTTTAATAATATCTATGTGACCATTTGTTATAGGATCAAAACTACCAGGCACAATAGCTACAACACAACACTTATCCATCTTACCTCAAATAATTCAATATACTATTGCCAAATTGTTTTATTTTAAAAACATGCTCATTTTCTACCATTTCGTTACTTTCTACACAAACTATAGCATCTTTTTTTAGCTTTTTCAATAAAAAAACCACTAACTCATCTATTTTCATTGAATAAGGAGCATCTATATAAACAATATCAGCATTTTCAACGACATTTAAGTTCAAAAAATTAAACACATCCATACGATAGATTTCAAACTTATCACTGCTTATATTTAAATTTTGTAGGTTCTTTTTTATAAATGTATCATCTTTATCAACAAAAAAAACTTTCTTTGCGCCTCTTGAAAGTGCTTCTATACCCATAAAACCATTGCCAGCGAATAAATCAATAAATACAGAATTTTCTATTATATAAAAAATTGAGTCAAAGAAAGATTTCTTTACTATTTGTTTCGTCGGCCTTATTTCTTTGTTTTTTTTAAATTCCAGCATTCTGTTTTTGTAAGTTCCGGCTATTACTCTCATAACAAGACCTTAAAATATCATATTTATCTATGTTGTCAATTTTATCTATATAAACAATTTCTCCTGGATGAGCAATCTCTTGTTGTGAAAAATCATTTGCATACATGGTATCAATTGACACTGTTATGTTTTCTTTTGCACTAACAAATTCATATACGCCTTTTGTCAACCTATTTTTTATCAATAATTTTAGTTTACCGTCAACTTTATCTAAAACAGTGGCTAAATAGCTACAAGGATGAATATATGAGCTGCTTTTTAGATATTGTCTTGGTTTACCTAAAAAAAAGCCTAAACTATATGGTCTATGGCTTACCGTTTTTAATTGATTATACAAAAAAGCTAAGTGTTTTTTAAATGTACCATCAAAATAGCTATCAATTGCCTTTCTATAAGTTTTTGTAGCAATAGCCACATAGTAATCGCTTTTGTTTCGCCCTTCAATTTTAAGAGATCTAACACCCGAATCAATAACTCTATTCAAAATAGGCAAAACACACAAATCGTAAGAATTAAATAGAAAGGAGCCCTCTTTGTGTTCTTCTAAAAACAAAGGCGAGTTTTTGCGCGTATCTTCGTATATAGTATATCCCCACCTGCAACTTTGCGCGCAATCACCCCTGTTTGCACTACGTTGTGTTAAATACGCGCTAATAAAGCACCTGCCAGAATAAGCCATACACATAGCACCATGAGCGAAAACCTCAACATCTATTGTTGTGTTTTTTGTAAAAATAGCTAAGTCTTCCAATGTAAGCTCTCTTGCTGCAATAATGCGTTCTACATTAAATTGTCTTAAAAAATTCGCAGCGTATGAGTTTGTAATGTTTGCCTGAGTACTTATATGTATAGGGATTTTTGTCTCTTGCAAAAGACTTAGCACGCCAAGATCGCTTACAATAATCGCATCTGGGGGATTATTTTTTAGGAAAGCCAAAAAATCTCTGAGCTTAGCAAAATCTGTGTCAAATAAATAAGAATTTATTGTTAAGTAAATCTTTTTATGTGCTTTTCTTGTATATTCTATTGCTTCTTTTAGTTCTTTTAAGGTAAAGTTTCCCGCGTGAGAGCGCAAACCAAACTCTTCAAAACTACAATAAACTGCATCAGCACCAAAATGTATGGCAGTTTTTAATTTTTGAAAATTTCCTGCAGGACTTAATAATTCTACCATATTCAGGCAATCCTGAGTAAAATGCTACCAACCAAAATAAGCACAAGACCTATAACTTCAACTGAATTAATTTTTTCTTTAAAAATCGTCAGATCAATAAAAGTAATGGCCACAATGCCAACACCAGACCAGACTGCATACATTACAGCAAGCTTTAAATATTTTGTTGCCACTGTAGCAAAAATAAAACTTATAGCATAAAAAACGAATAAGCAAACAGAGGGTAGCAGTTTTGTTAAGCCGTTTGACAAACGCATAGATGTTGTACCGCCAACTTCAAACAAAATAGCTAATGCTAAATAAAACCAACCCATGTATTAAATTATATCAATTAATGATTAGCTTATCAAGCATTTGATTAAAACAAGAGAAAGACTTGCTAGTTGCAAGCCTGAATTTGTTATTTTTTTAATACGTCTTTATTCCAAACTTCACTCATTTGCTGCAAATATCTTATAACCACTTCCATTTCTTCAATATTATTGTTTAAATTGGCTTTAAGCGTTTGCAAAAGTAAAAAATCATAAATAGACTCAAGAAATTTACCCGCTTCTGGATAATTTTTTACATCAAGCACATTCCTTAAAGCTAGTAAAATTGCATTTAATCGTTCCACCGCATACACCTTATCAAGAATACTTTTATTTTCAATTGCTTCTTTGGTTTTTACAGCAAAGCTTAATGCTCCATCGTACATTATGGCAATAATATTTAACCTGTCGTCCGTAGTGTTTGCAAGTGTGTTTTTATAGGCTTTGTATGCACTATTTGCTATCATTTTACCTCCTTATTAAAAATTATTCCTATTGATTGCGTTAGATTAGCTTCTAACTTTATTAGCTCTTCTGGCGGAATTTGTCTTATCACTTGACCTGTTTTACTATCTACCACCTTCACAACTAAAGCTTTTGCGTCTTCAGAATAGCTAAATTTAACGCTATCGTTGAGCGTACCAATAGAGTCGTTGAGCTTTTTGACAAGGTTTTTTACATCTTGTTTGCTAATGTTAGCATTATTTAAAGCATTTGTGTTAGTTTGTAATCCCTGATTGGCAGGTGAGGATTTATTCGCTAAAGAATCTAAACTACTAACACTTTCTTGAGTTGTGGCTATATTTGCCCTGGATTGGCTCACATCTTGTGCAACAGCTAAGTTTACTTTGCCTAAACTATTTACATCCATTTTTTCCTCCCTTTAATTGATTAGCCACTGCTGGAACTTTTACCATTTAAGCTGTTGAACATAGTTGTCAGGTATTGGCTTTGAAATTGCATTTGATTCATTACTGTATTAAGTTGTGAAAATTGAACTACCAGATTGTTTTGGTAGTTTTGCAAATTTTGCTTCATTGAGCTAATTTGAGATTGAAGCGAATTAATCTGATTTTGAATTAAGTTTTGAGCTGTTGTGAGTGAACCACCTTTTACTGAAGTAGCATTATTGATAGCTTTATTAATCAAGTCCATAATACCATTATTTGATGGATTGCTTAAAACATTTTTTACTGCATTAAAATCTTGAGAGGCAGCTTGCTGAAAAGTCGAAGCATTAAACTGCAAATTGCCATTGCGATCAAATGATAGGCCTAAGCTCATTGCAGAATTGATATTTTGATTAGTACTTGAATTAAAATTTCCTAAAAATGAATTTAGCAAATTTGTCATAACCGATTGAATAGCGTTTGAACCAAAAAATGCCCCCGATACATTAGTCGAACTGTTGTATGAATTATTTTGGTTAACATATTTTAATAAATTATTGTAATTTGTAACAAACGTTTGTATATCTTGAGTTAGTTGGTTAGTATCATAATTTAGACTTATAGTAGTATTGCCTATGCCTTTTAGCTGTATATCCAAACCCTGTATAAAATTTTTTAAATCATTTGAAGAAGAATTAATGCTTATACCATCAAGCGTAGCTTGTGCATCTTGAGAAGCCTGGTTTGGTGTAGACCCAAATAACGCAAGCGTGTTATTAGTATTTATGGTTAAGTTATTTGACGTACCAGTTGGTGTATTTAAAACAAGGTTATAAGTGGAGCCATTGTATACAATGCTTGCATTCAATCCAGAATTAGTAGCATTTATTGCGCTAACTAAGCCCTGTAGTGTGGTAGATGTGTTAACATTTACAGAATAGCCTTGGTTACCAACAGAAAAGCTAAATACGCCATTTGCTGTCGCAACCTGATTGTTTTGGCTTGAAAAACCATTTGTAGAAACCCATGTCTGACCTTGAGCCAACTGAGTTACATTTAGAGTGTGATTACCTGAAGCGGAAGTTTGTATAGTGTTAACTGTTGCTACAGAAGTATTACTTAAATTAGCGGTTTGTTGAGTAAGATCTTTAATTACAGTATTTGCACTTGTTTGTAATTGTGTTAGCTGACTTGAAAAATTTGAAAATGTTTGAAGATAGGCTTGCTGCTGTGTTTGCTGAGCCTGGAGATTTACAATTGGCTGGCTTTGAGCAGTAACCAGTTGTTGAAGCATACTTTGAAGGTTAAGGTTGCTAGTATTTCCCAAACCCAATATATAATTAGAGCCTACCTGCATACTCATATTACACCTCACTTTTTATATCGGATGATTTTTATAAAAGTTTATTAGTTTTTTTATTTTTTAAATTATAAACGTAAGAGAGAATTTTAGCTATAGTTTCGTATAATTCTACTGGAATTTCTTTGTCAATTTGTGCTTTTTTATACAAGCTTTGTGCAATAGGAGGATTTTCAACAATCACCACATCGTTTTTTAATGCAATTTCCTTTATTCTTTGAGCAACCTCATTTAAACCTTTCGCAACAACCTTAGGTGCATTCATTTTTGATTGATCGTATTTTAGGGCTACTGCTATGTGCGTGGGGTTTGTTATAACCACATCCGCTGTCTTTACATTTTCCATCATGCGTCTTCTTGCTAGCTCCATTTGCATTTTTCTGATTTTTGCTTTTATTTTGGGATCACCTTCCATTTGCTTAAATTCTTCTTTTACCTCTTCTTTGCTCATCATTATTGATCGTTCAAAAATAAACTTTTGGTAAATATAATCTAAAATAGCCAAAAAAATGATAAAAAGCACTAAATAAAAAGCAATTAAAAACATATTTTTTGCAAGCACTACCATAAATACATTTATCGGTTGATCAGTCAAATCTAGCCAACTTTTATATTTTGTTTTAATAAAAAAATACAATATTGAGAATATAATAATTATTTTGAGTATAGATTTTGCAAGCTCACCAAAGGCCCTTAGCGAAAAAAGATTTTTTATGCCGTTAATTGGGTTTAATTTTTCCAAATCAAAGCTAAGTTTTTCAAAACTAAGCATTATGCCTGTTTGAACGACATTTACAAGCAATGCAATAATAATTAACAAAATAAAAAATACACCTGCATACATAAAAAAAATTTTTATTATATCTTTGTATAAGCTACCCACATTGTTCAAATCAACATTGCGTGGCAAGCTCAAAAAGTAGTTAAATGAATAACTGGTAGTATCTACAAAATTACCGGCATTAAAGTAAAAAAAGATTAATGCAATAAACAATAATGCCGCGGTATTTAATTCGATTGATTTTGCAACCTGACCTTTTTTACGCGCTTCCTCACGACGCTTGGGCGTGGCTTTTTCAGTTTTTTCACCTGGCATTACTTTAACCTAAATACTTGATTGTAGTAAGAAGGTAACTGATAATAGTATTTTATCATTACATTTGCTGCAAAATTAAATGTCATACCAAGTAAAAACAAACCAATTGTTATTGTTATGGGAAAAGAAGCAATTAGCACATTCATTTGTGGCATTGTGCGAGAAATTACACCAAAAACTATATTTGTTATAATCAAAGCAAATACCACAGGCGCAAGAATCTGAACAGAAACAGAAAACATAACAAGTATTAATTGCACAATAAATTCAACTAGGCTTTTATTTACAACAAATGTGCCAATTGGTATAAGCTGAAAACTTTCAACTAAAGAGCGTATAACAAAATAATGGCCATCAATTGCCAGAAAAACCAGTATGGCAAACAAGCTTTCAAATTCTGTAATAATAGAAATTTGAGTGTTTGTCTGAGGACTCAGCACATTTGCAATACTAAAGCCCATCATAAAAGAAACCAAACCAGCAGCAATTTCTATACCAGCCCATACAAATTGTATGCAAAAGGCTAAACTGGCACCAAGTAAAATTTCTCTAATAATTATCACGATAAGTTCAACTGTATTTGTAATATTTACATGTACATAATCTTTAACAAGTGGATACAATACAAAGGCCATAACAACACTAAACAATATTTTAACAATTGCAGGAATTGATTTATAGCTAAAAATTGGCGCTAAAAGCAATATAGACGCCACCCTCACGAAAATTAAAAAAAAGATTTCTAAATCAGCAAAAGGTAGATTAAGCAATGCCAGACTTTGGCTCATCTTATGTAGTTAGGTATATTCTGGTATAGCTCAATCGTGTAATTTGTCAAAAGCTTTGCCATCCATGGAGCTAAAAATAGCAAAGTCAAAGCAACAGCTATAATCTTTGGTATAAATGTAAGTGTCATCTCTTGAATTTGAGTAATTGCTTGAAAAATGCTCACAAGAAGACCAGTTACCAGACTAACAATCAGTATTGGCATAGAAAGCATCAAGGCTATCTGCATAGCGCTTCTACCAATACTAACTACAGTTGCAACATCCATCATATCCCCCTAATGAAAACTCTTAACAAGTGACAAAACAACTAAGTTCCACCCATCTGCCAAAACAAATAACAGTAGTTTAAATGGCAAAGATATCATAATAGGAGGCAGCATCATCATACCCATACTCATAAGAACGCTTGAAACCACAATATCTATAATTACAAACGGTATGTATAGCAAAAAACCTATTTCAAAAGCTGTTTTTAATTCACTTATAATAAACGCCGGCACAAGTATATTCAAACCAAGCTGCTGCTCACTTTGAGGATTAGGTTGTTTGGCAATTCTTAAAAAAAGCGCTATATCTTTTTGACGCGTTTGCTTCAACATGAAGGATTTTATGGGCGTTTGAGCTGCATCATAGGCTTGCTCTAGACTTAATTTACCTTCATTAAAAGGCTTATATGCATTATTGTAAACAGCGCTAATTGTAGGCGACATGATAAAAATTGTCAAAAAAAGCGCAATACCAAGCAAAATTTGATTTGGTGGCTCTTGCTGTAAGCCCATAGCTTGCCTTAAAATCGAAAGCACAATAATAATGCGCGTAAATGAAGTGAGCATGATTAAAAAAGAAGGAGCAATGGCTAAAGCTGTAAGCAAAATAAGCAATTTTACCGCATTTGAGATGTTTTGCGGCGTTGTAGCACCATTTAGGCTGATACTCAAAGAAGGTGTTGTTGCGCTTTGTGCTCCAAAAGCGCTTAAGCACAAGCCAACTAAAACAAAAAATGCTACCAGACTAAGTATTTTCTTCATTTTTAACCAATTGAGATATTAAATTTATTTCGTTTCCAACACCAAGCAAAAACTGCTTTTCATCAACTTCAATGATAACAAGGCTATGCTTGTTATCAATGTAGGTTCTATCCAAAATCTTGATGCGACCGCCTCTTTTGGTATTTATTTGAAGTTTTTTTAACGCCCAAACGCTTGCAAAAAGCAATGCTACAACTATTATAACGCTACCAAGCGCTTTTAGTGAGTAGCCAAGGTAATCTATAGAGTCTGCATAAGCTAGACTTGGACATAATATAAGAAAAACAAATAAAAAAAATGCACTAAAAATCTCACTCAATATTGTATTCCATGATTTCTTCTGGTGTTAATATTTGAGAGAGTCTTATGCTAAATTTTTCGTCAACAATTATTACTTCACCTCTTGCAAAAATTTGATTTTCAATAAATACATCAATATATTCACCAGAGAGTCTATCTAGTTTTATAACGCTGCCTTCATTCCAATGCAAAATATCCTTTAACTTTACTTTGGCTCGTCCCAACTCATAGTACGTGTTAACAGGTACATTGTAAAAGGGTAATAACTCTTCTTCTTTCATTGTATAATAAAATCAGTAAAATAAATGTCTTTTACTGCATCTTCACCTAAAGCACTATTTATAGCCTTCATTAGCTGTTTTTTAAGCTCTTCTTTGCCAGATAGAGTCAACAAAGTATCCGACGTTTTTGTAGAAATTACTGTAATTATAGCATTTTTAATCGCTGCATCCTCTAAAGTCTCACCTGAGGATTCACCGCTTTTGGGTTTTTCTTTTCCATTCATTACCAAAGCAAGTGAAATTTTCAAGTATTTATCACCAGATTGGTCTGCTAAATTGACAATTATCGAAGGTAAGTTCTTAATGTGCACATTCTTGTCGTTTAAAACAGACTCAGAGCTAATGCTTTGAATCTGAGTATTTTTTGGACCATTAGAAGAACTTTTTTTTAAAAAGAAAAATGCGCCAGCGCCGAGCGCAACTAATACAATTACTATTACTATAATCAAAATAAGCAATATAGGCTTTTTTTTCTTTTTTTGACTTTCTTTTCCTGCTTCTTCTGCCATACTATACTAATTTTATCAAAAAGTTTTGTTTTGTAAAGAAATTAATTAACCCAAATTTATCATAACCATCTTTATATTTGTCATTTCTTCAATGGCAAATCTCACACCTTCCCTGCCAATACCAGAGAGCTTATTCCCGCCATAGGGCATATTGTCTACTCTAAATATTGAAGTATCGTTTATCATTACACCACCTACATCAAGGTTGTCTATAGCATAGTGGATTTTTCTTATATCGTTTGTGTATATGCCTGCTTGAAGACCATAGTCTGAATCATTTACATGCTTTATTGCTTCTTCAAAGTTATCATACTCTACAATAGACACAATAGGTGCAAATACTTCCATACACATTACCTTCATATCTTTTGTGGTGTTTCTAAGCACTGTTGGGTATAGTATCCTGCCTTCTGTTTTGCCACCGCATACAAGTGTTGCCCCTTGAGAGATTGCTTCGTCTATCCAGGACTTTGCTCTAAGCGCTTCTTTTTCATCGATCATGGGACCAAGCTCTACATCTTGATCTAATGGGTTTCCTACTTTGAGACTTTCTGTTGCCTGCTTGAATTTTTCGCTAAACTCATCTGCTATTTCATGGTGTACATATATGCGTTGCAGTGATATGCAAACCTGACCTGAGTTTGAAAAAGCACTTGCTATGCATCTAGGTATGGCTTTGTCTATATCTGCATCTTTTTCTATGATTGTTGCTGAATTGTTTCCAAGCTCCAAAGTTACCCTTTTTATCCCAGCTTTTCTTATAATGGAATCACCTACTGCAGGTGAGCCTGTAAATGTTACTTTCTTTACCGTTGGGTGAGATACCAAATAATCACCTACACTTGAGCCAGAACCAATTACCACATTAAATACACCTTCTGGCAAACCGGCTTCTTGCAGTATTTCAGCCAATATCAATGCAGTAACAGGTGTGGTTGACGCTGGCTTTAGCACAATTGTGTTGCCTGATGCTATGGCGGGTGCCACTTTGTGGGCAACAAGGTTTAGTGGAAAGTTAAAAGGTGTAATAGCAGCAATAACGCCCATTGGTACCCTTATATAGTAGCCTACCCTGTTTGTACCAGATACACTTGCATCCAAAGGTACAGTTTCACCGTGAATGCGCATAGCTTCACAGCTTGCAAACTTGAATGTCTCATAACCTCTTATTACTTCACCTATTGAATACTTCCATGCTTTGCCTGCTTCTTTGCAAATTACAGTAGCTATCTCATCTTTGCGCTTTAGTATCAAATCCGCAGCTTTTTGAAGTATCTCGCTGCGCTTGTAGGCAGGCATCTTTTTAAATTCATTAAATGCTTCTTGCGCAGAATTTACTGCCAAATCTACACTCGATGCATCACACAATGGAACTTTTGCAAAAACTTCACCCGTATATTTTTCTGTTACATCCAATAATTTTCCTGTTTCAACCCATTTGCCGCCTATAAAGGTTTTGTAAGTTTGCATAAAAGACACCTCCGGTTAGTTTTCAATATGTCTATAACTTATAGCTTCTTTAATATGTTCTTGCAAAACTGCGTCGCTTTTGTTTAAATCAGCAATTGTCCGAGCTACTTTTAATATTTTTGTGAAGCTTCTCATAGAAAAATGCATTACTTGCATAGCTTGTTTTAGCGTTCGCTCCGCTTCAAAATCCAAACGGCAATGTTTTTTTATTAATCGCGGCGTCATTTGCGCATTAGTTTTAACTTTTTCGTTTAAAAAACGTGTATTTTGAACATTTCGCGCTTGCATTACACTTTGCATTAAGTTTGCGCTTGTATAATTAGATTCGGTTTGCATTTGGTCGTAATCAATTTCTGGCATTTCTATATACAAATCAATTCTATCTAAAAATGGCCCGGAAATTTTACTTCTATAGCGCCTTATTTGATCAAAGCTGCATGTACACTTTTTAAATTTTGAGCCATAATAACCGCATGGGCATGGGTTTGCAGCACTTATCAACATAAAGTTTGCAGGGTAATTTATTGAAAATTTTGCTCTGGATACATTTATATAGCCATTTTCTAAAGGTTGTCTTAATACCTCTATGACATTGCGCTTAAATTCTGGTAATTCATCTAAAAACAACACGCCATTGTGGGCTAAACTAATCTCACCAGGTTTTGCATCAGCTCCACCACCAATTAAGCTAATATCGCTTGCTGTATGATGAGGCGCTCTGAATGGTCTTTTTGTTATAATACTGCCTTTTGATACGCCGGCAACACTATATATTTTTGTTGTCTCTATAATTTCTTCTTCGCTCATTGGTGGCATTATTGTAGGCATCCTTTGCGCAAGCATACTTTTGCCTGTGCCTGGCGGACCTATAAGCATCATATTATGAAAACCACTTGCTGCAATGAGCGCAGCCCTAATTGCTCTGTGCTGACCTTTTATTTCTGAAAAATCCACTTCATAATCAGCTTTTTCAAAAACAGTATTTGCTTTGTAAAATGTAACATCTATGGTGCCATTTAAAAAACCCAGCACTTCTGATAAATGATTAAAAGCATAAATATTACTTTTTGCAAGTGATGCTTCATATGCGTTTTCTTTTGCTACAATAATATTTAAATTGTGTTTTTTTGCATATATAGAAATTGGCAAAATGCCACTTACAGGCCGTAATTTTCCATCAAGTGATAATTCTGCTGCAAATAAAAATTCTTCTAAGTTTTTTGATACTTCAACACCATTTACAATTGCAATAGCAATTGCTATAGGTAAGTCAAACTGTGAACCCTCTTTTTTGACATCTGCTGGTGATAAGTTTACTGTAAGCCTTGTGGCTTTAGGGTGTATTGAACTATTTAACAGTGCGCTTCTTACACGTTCTTTACTTTCTTTGATAGCATTATCAGCAAGACCTACAATAACGAAATTCGGCATACCTTTCGAGCTATCAATTTCTACATCAACTCCATATGCGTCTATACCAATGACAAAGGCCCCTTTTAGTTTTACAAACATTCACTGACTTCTAGTCTTTATAGATACGGTTTGACTATCTGGGCTAACCTGTCCCCATTTGTCAACAGCTTTTACCCAATAGTAATATGTGGTATCTGGCTTTACCTTGTCATCAGTATAGGATGTACCTTGAACTTTTGCGATTTCATTTGTTATAAACAAATAATACCTTCTAAAAAGTTTGTAGTAGGCTATATCATCTCCTGAGCTTGCCCACTCAATTTTTACTGCTCCGTTTGGCAATTGCTCTACTTTTATGCCTTTTGGCGCTTGAGGGATAGGAAAGGTTTTTCCTTGGACAATTTCTGAATCAGAACTTTTAACACCGCTTGCGTCGATTGATCTAACCATGAATAAATAAATTTTACCCGGTTCTAAACTTTTTACAGTGTATTCTAGCTGTGAAGATTTGACTTTTCCAAGACTTGCCATGGAAGAAGGACTGTTGCCATAATAAACCTCATAATAGGCTACATCTTTTGTAGGACTTGGAAACCAATAAACTGTTATTGTGCCAGCACCTGTTGGCAAAGCTTTTAGTGAAAGTGGTGGTATTGGTTTGTTTTGAGTTGTTCCAGAAACATAAGAGCTTGGCGGGCTTTCTACACCTTTATAATTAATACTTGATACTTCATAATAATAAGTAACTCCATCTTGAAGACCTGTATCTGTGTATGTTGTATTTTCTCTACCATTTAACCTTTTTATAGCTTTAAAAGGGCCTAATTGCGTTTGCGCTCTATAGAGCATGTACCCAGAAATAGACATATCATTAGAAGGTTGCCACTGCAAAATCAAGCTATGTGGAAGTCCACTGATTACCTTTAAGCCTTCTGGGGGATTTGGCCTTGGCAAAGTAGTAGCTGATACCTGTGTAAATGGACCAACACCTTGATCATTAAATGCTGCTATTCTATAATAATATGTGGTATTGTTTTCCAAAGTGGACAAAATACCACCTGTATCAGTATAGCTTGATTGCAGGTTGTTATTAATCTGTGTTAAAAATTCAAATTTTCCTGTAGGAGAACCTGATCTGTAAATTACATAACCTTTTATGTTGGTGTTTGTAATAGGAATCCACGTTAGAGTAACGGATTGTATACCGCCTTTTGCAGCTGTAATCTGTACATTTGGCAAACTAGGATTAGTTTTTGTTATCTGCACAGTTGAACAAGACGATAAAAATAGAATACCAAAAAGCACCAAAAACCATTTTTTCATATATTCACCCTCCAGGTAAGTTTATCTAACTAGAGTATACAATTTTTACCAATTTTGCAACTAAAAAACACTTTCAAACCTTTTTAATGTTTACACCACTTGAAAAAAACACTGCCCCATTGCCAATATCAGACAATTTATCACTTGTTAGTGTGTTTATTGGCTGTTTGTTAATATAATCGTCTACCCAATAAAGCCCCCGTGCAACCAAAACTCCTTCTTTTACATCATCGCTTATCATGGCTTTTAAAATGCAACTACCCTGTTCGTTAAAAATTTCCACATTACAATTATCTTTTAGATCGTACTTTATAGCATCCTTTGGATTTATTTTTACATATGGTGCGTATTCTTTTTCTTTTAATTTATTGATATGCGCAAAAGTAGAATTTAAAAAATGCTTATTTGGCGGACTGATTAAAATGAAAGGGTAATTTAGAGTCAAGGCAGTGCAATGTGGTAAACTAACGCCCGCCAAATTGATTGCATCTGGGTTTTCAAATTGAATTTTTTCGGTTTTGGTGTATGCAGAATCTGTGTAGGGAAAATCAATATATTCTAATTCAATAAATTTTTCTTTTAAAAGCCTATTTAATGATATATTATGCCTTTTAAAATATTCGCTATCCAAAGCCTGGTCTGCAAGATCATAAACATTATCTTTAAAACAATCTTGGCTAAAACCAAAAGCTTGAGCAAGCATACTGAATACTTCAATATTTGGCTTAGATTGACCTAATGGTTCAATTACTCGATTTGCAAAAGCAATCACATTGTGCCAATAGCTAATATAGAGATCTTCATGCTCAAATGATGTAGTTGAAGGTAAAACAATATCTGCATATTTTGCAGTATCACTCCATAGTCTTTCATGTACCACAACAAATAAATCTTCCCTTTCAAAACCTTTCTTTACAAGATTATGATTTGGTGCTACAACTAAAGGATTTGAGTTGTAAACATAAATGGACTTTATAGGGTTTTTATTGTCTGTTAAAGCCTTTCCTAATTCTACCATATTTATCGATCTGGGTTTTTTATTAAGTAAATCTGGCCTTTCAAGCAATGTTTTGTTAATTGGAAAATACCCAGAATTTGATTTTAAAGCCCCACCTTCTTTGTATTTCCATGAGCCCACAAGCGCTGGTAACAAGCTAATAGCCCATGTATTAAAACCACCATTTAAATGGTGTTGCAAGCCATTTCCTATTCTAATAAAGCCAGGCTTTATTGTAGCATATTCAATGGCAAGTTTGTTTAATTGTTGCTTGCTTAAACCTGTTTGTTTGCTCACTGTATCTGGAGCATACTTTTTTACCAATTCCTTAAATTTATCAAAACCAACTGTATTGCTTTCAATAAATTCTTTGTCATATAAATTTTCATTTATGATTATATTTGCAATACCAAGAGCTAAAACTCCATCACTGGCAGGCATTATATGGTAAAATTCATCAGCAAAATTTGCAGTTTCATTTTTTTCTACATCAATGCTAATTATTTTTGCACCATTTAAGCGTGCTCTTTGGGCAAAAATAGCCTGATGTAGGTTTGTTACCATAGCATTTATACCCCAAAAAATAATAAATTTAGAGTTTTGAGTATATATAGGGTTTGTACCAATTGCTTTGCCATATGCCAGCTCGAAGCCTTTGCTTCCTGCTGCTGAGCAAATTGTGCGCAAAAGTTGTGCAGACTGAAGTTTATTAAAAAAACGCCTATCCATGCTTGCATTATTAAGTACACCTTCTGTGCCTGCATAAGAGTAGGGTAAAATAGAATCGCTTTGGTAATGCTTTAAAATATTTTGCCACCTTTCCACTATGGTTTTTATAGCTTCTTGCCAGCTAATGCGCTCAAAAGATAAGCTTCCTTTTTTGCCAACTCTTTTATATGGGTACAAAACTCTTTTATCTGAGTATATGACATCTCTGTAAAAGTAGGTTTTGTTGCATATTGAACCTTGTGTAAAAACATGGTCTTTGTTTCCAGAAATTTTTACTACCATATTGTCTTTAATCTCTACTTCTAAAGCACAGGCATCCGGACAATCATGTGGACATACACTAAAGCACTTCATAATACTTATTATATTTTCGATTTTTAAAAAAACAACTTTTTGTATATAATAAAAAGCCATGAAAGTAGGTCGTATTGTAAAAATTTCAAAACAAACTACACTTGTTTTGTCTAATAATAATCTAATAACTTTTCCTTTCAGAAGTAAACACAGTTTAAATGATATAATCGATGAAAACGATAATTTACTTGTAAAATCATATAAATCAATCGATTTTAAAAATGCTTTAGAAAATGCGAACAAAAAGTATCTTCTAATAGATAAAACAAAACAGTTTTTCAAACAACAGGGCTTTTTAGAAGCATTAACACCCAAATTAAAAAAATTATATTTAAACGAAAGACATATTAAAAAAATCAAAACAAGGTATGGATACCTGGTGCCTTCATTTGAAATTGAACATAAAAAACTATTATGTCTTGGTTTTGAAAAAGTATTTGAATTGAATTTTGCCTACAGGGATGATTTTGAAGACAAATTCCACAGTAAAGAATTTTTAATGCTTGAATGGTATAGAGCTTATGCAAAACCTGAAGATATTTTTGAAGATTTCAAAGAGTTATGCAAGTTTTTAAACGATTCTAAAGATATTTTAGAATTAGATTCAAAGCATATTAACCTTGATCGTTTTGAATTTTTTTCTTACGAAGAGTTGTTTTTAAAATATTTAGGTTTAGATATTTTGCACTTTTTTGATAAGAAAAAAATAATATCAAAATATAATTTAGAAGCAAATTTAACTAAATCTCAGGTACTTGATTACTTATTTGCAACACACATAGAAAAACACCTTGGCAATAATTGCATAAATATTGTGTACAATTTCCCCGACTTTACATTTCTTGCAAAAAAAGAAGGCAAATATGCAAAAAGATATGAGTTTTACATTAATGGCATAGAAATAGCCAATTGCTATGATGAAGAAAATGATTTTTTAAGGCTTAAAAAATATTTCAATAAACAAACAGACCCGGAATTTATAGATTATATGGCTTTTGGTATGCCAAAAGCAAGTGGCATTGCTTTTGGATTTGACAGATTGTTAAAGTTAATAATGTGATTTAGTGTTTTTTTAAAAACAAGTATTTAAACGTAGAAGGAGGTGAAACAACCCATATTGTTTCTACGTCTATATCACCTACATTTTTGTAATAGTGTTTTGCTGTAGAATCAAAATAAAAACTATCGCCTTCCTCTAAGATACAAGTTTCACTAGCTACTCTAAGTTCGAGTGTTCCTCGTAAAATATACCCAAATTCTTCGCCTTTGTGTCTATGCCAACCATTTGAATCTGCATTAACTGGTATTATTTTATATGCCGGCTCCATTATTTTATTGGATAAATCACTAATAAGCAAATCCTTTATTACTTTATTGTCTGGGTAAACTATACGAGTTCTTCTATCTTTTTTAATAAATATTTCTTCTTGATTCTTATTTGCAAATATACGATCCCACTTGAGGTCTAATGCTTCAGAAATTTTTCCTAAAACTTCTGCAGAAGGCTTTGCTTTTTTATTTTCTATTAATGATAGATAATTAGGAGAACACCCAGCCAATTTTGATAAACTTTTTATAGTTAAACCTCTTTTTTTGCGTTCATTTTTAATCTGTTCTGAAACATCTATCATGTAAATTTATGTAAAAACTTTAAGTGGTGCATCTTGCTTCTTTTTAATTTCTCCTCTCTTTATAGCTTCTTCAAGGTCTATTTGTTTTTGCTCCTGCAATTGTCTTAAATAATCTTTTTCGTCTTTTATGCGGCCACGCTCTTTTGCAACTTGAATAAGTTTCTCACCAATTTTTTTCCCTGCATGACGAATAGTTTCTTCAGGAAAATATACAGCACCACAACCTGGACAGCTATAGACTTCAACGTCTGGCACAACAAGCATTTCGCCTTTAACGGGTCTTTTAAATGGGGTTTTAGTTTTAACCATCTCTTTACCACAATACTTACATCTCATGTGCAACTCCTTATAAAAATATAGAGGGGCAAAAGCCCCCTATTAACATGATTAACCTTTAACTTTAACTCTCCAAGGCTTGCCATGTTCTTTCTCGTAAGCAACTTCACGAACAGTTTTTCTTTTCAGGTAAATTCTTGTTGGGTCAACAATCATTCTTAGAACTTTCAATTGCTCATGCGAAGGTGATGGTGTTGTTGGAACATCATCTGTAGGTTTCAAAACCTTACCACTTTTGTCTTTCAGTTCCCACATAACATTTTCTATAACATCTTTTAAGCTTACATCCGGGTGAACGCTTCTTAGTCTCATATCATAGATGCCTTCTTCTGGGAAGTTTTCCATAATGCAAAGGTCAGATACCATCAAACCTTTGCCACCTCTTGGGATTCCGTAATCCCACCTAGACTCACCTTCTGGACCTCTTGCTGCACCCAATGTAGTCTTAAATTGAACACTATACGGAAATCGCCTTTTTTCTTGAACCATAACGCTCAAGATAAAATCAGACTGGGTGCCAATTGGGTTTGAACCGCCAGAGCCTGTAAATACTACATTTGGTCCCTTGCCAGTACCGGACGCAATAGACGTCCATTGGTTGCGAGGTGCTTCCCAAAGACCAGTTGCGTTAATATTGCCATACTCATCATATTCTGCGCCACCTAAACCGCCGCCTGTAACATAGCCACGTTGCTCGTATGTGCCAAATGCATCCATCATTGACAAAGCAGTTGAAGCCATATAAGCACCCCTAATGTCGGCAACAGATACTGGTATGTGCTCAAAGTGTGGATCTAACATGCCTGCTTCCATAACTATAATGGCGTCTGGATTTACTGTGTGCTGTGCAAGCGTCATTGTAAGCACAGGTAAGCCTGTTCCAATAAACATAGATGCACCATTTGGTATCATGGTTGAACTTGCTATAGCAAGTAGCTCCATTGTTGTAAACTCTTCTGGTGGAACATCATTTTCTTTGCAATAAGCTTCGTAGTCTGTATCGCTAATGCCACTACTAAAAGCTTTAACCCTATTTTCAATTTCTTCAACAGTTGGTATATGCACTGGTATAATAGCTTTTTTATTCATCTTTCTCCTCCTTTTTATATTGGCCTGTATTGATCTGGCTTGTATCCATATTTTGTATCTGCTATAAGCTCATACAGTCTTGCAAAACCCGTTGCGCCGCTTGGACACTCATATTTTGCTTTGATTTTGCCAAATTCAAATTTATCGGTTCCAACTTTGTTTTGCAAGAAATCCCATTCATCTTTGCCTACTATATCATGCCAGTAATCAGCTAAAGCTTTTCTGCCATCTGGTGTGTCAGCTGAACGGTTTGCTTGAATGTAGAATTTCCACCACATCCAATCGTAGTCATATAGGTATGTTACGTTTGTTGGGTATCCACCCCATGGTGTTTCTACAATTCCATCTACGTGTATCATTGGAATCTGGTTTTCTGATGGCCTAAATCTCAATTCTTCTTCTGGTACTATCTTTTCGGTAGCAATTACTAAGTATTTTGCGCTCAGCGACTGCTCAACATCTGGCACGAGCAAACCCTCAATCCTCGCAGTGCCTTGCGTACCGCATCTTTGAACATGCGTAGTCGCAAGATAAGGTATTGACGGAGGATATAAAACAGCTTTTACACCAGCCTTTCCTGTATATTTGCTGGCCTGCTTTCTCAATTTCTCATAAAATATGCCGTCTTCTTCTGCTGCGGTTTTATTCCATGTAGTATCGGGTGCATCGCCTGGAGACCACTTGTTTTCCGGGTCGTATTGATGAGGTCTAAGTCCCCAACCATCAAACGGATCGTCTACAATAACCTGTCTTGCTGGCGGAATGTCTGGATGAACCCACATGCCTTTTTCGTTTTTGCCTCTAAGACCTGCTTTACCAAAAACATCGTACTCAATTAAATCAGAGCCCAAATCTGTCATACCAGTTGCAAACTGCATTCCAAAACGTCCAGCATGTGTCCTGAGTGCCCAGGAGTAGTTCGAAAATAGCATATATGCACTGATGTCGCCATCCTCTAAGCCTTTCCTAATCTCATAAGAAACTGGCTGTATCGTTTCAAGTCCAATAAATGTCATTTCAATCCAATCAAGCTGGCCAGCGCCTGCCATCATCATAACAGGTGTAGCGCCTGCGTTTGTTTGCAAATATAGATTAGGTATATTTTGCCTGATAACTTCTCTAGGAATTGATGCATTCGTTCTTGTGTAACCAAAACCACCCACAACCCAGGCCCTATGCGGTTTAACATACTTGCTAACCGCTTCTTTGATGGACATTATTTTACTTGCTTTTGCCATAAAGTCCTCCTCCTAAATTTTTATAGAATTCTTCTAAATTTTCGATATCTTCTTGCGTTTTCTTGACCGTGCCATTGCTGTCTGCATGCTCAATTGGCAAACCTAACGTATCACTCAAAATTTGTATAAATTCAGCAACTTTCTCAAATTTCATATAGCTAATATAGATATCTATCGTGTAATCCGTATTAAAGTAAATAACTGGATACATTTCATCGTAGTTTAATTTTTCATTCTCTTTCGAGTAAGGTATCAATCTAAAACCGCGCTTTTCGGTATCTACGATTTTACCGAGATTACTGACTTTTTGTTTTATCTCTTCAAAAGTAATTAATTCGCCACCACCAATGATATAACCAGGCAAAGTCGTAAAGTCACTCACTATTTAAGCTCCTTTCTTCTTGCCCAGATAAGTCTTAGAGCATTTTCTACTTTCTCCTGCGCGTATTCTATCATCTCGTGTGCATTTTTGAGATAATCTAGGTTCTTCCTCAATTCGTTTTCTGTGACATCAGCAGTTTTGTTTGCTTGCATTTGTTCAACTAATTGAGTAATTCTTGTCAATACACCAGGCATTTTCTTAAATTGCCACATCCATGTATCAAAATAATAATTCGACATAGACAAATCCCAAACTTCATTGGTTAGCTTTAACCAAACCTGAACATTTTCAATGTCCCTAGGTTGCTGCACCTCCTGTGGCTCCTCTCTAGCCGTTTTCTTGAACGCTTTCGGATAAGCTATCACGCTACACCTCCTACTATAATAGATATTTACTCTTAATTTACATAATACAAAAATATAAATAAAAAGTCAAGTATTTTTTTATATTCATTTAGTTTATATGCTATCAGTAAACTTGTGTTAGTTAATATATAAATTTTAATTATAGATGGACTTAAAATGTATTTTTTGTCATTTACAAACTAAATTTATATTTATTGCAAATAATTTAAAAATGTGTATAAAAAGACTTTAGAGGTATAAGGAGGAGCGTATGAATAAAAAAAATTTGCTGATCAGTTTTTTTTTCATTTTAAGTGGATTTTTAATACTAGCAAACCTTGCAAATGCAAACACAACGCTTCAAGACGGTCTTAGTGCCTATAATAGCAAAAACTACAAACAAGCCTATGATATATTTTATAAGTTAAGCCAACAAGGTGATTCTCAAGCTCAATATATTTTAGGCTCGATGTACTTAGACGGTCTTGGCGTTAAGCAAGATTACAAACAGGCTTACGAATTTTTTAGCGAATCTGCCTTACGAAACAATAGCTTTGGAGAGTATGGCCTTGGCTATTTGTATAAACATGGTCTTGGCGTAAAAAAAGATCTATCCAAAACGGTTTATTGGTGGGAGAAAAGCGCTCAATTAGACAATAAATACGCGCTATACGGTCTTGGGTTTTTATATAGCCTTGGACAAGGTGTAGAGCTTAACTACAAAAAAAGTTTTGATTACTGGCAAAAAGCTTCTTACCTGGGTTCAAGTTATGCTCAATACAGGCTTGGGCTTTTGTATTACGAAGGTGAAATAGAAAAAAATTATATCAATGCTTATGCCTGGTTTGATGTTTCAAAAAGATTTTCCAGCCCAGATGAGGAAATTCACGCACTTGCAGTACATCATTTAAATATTGTCAAATATAAATTAACCACTGTTGAAACATCACAAGCTAAAGAATTGGCGGATAAGCTATATAACCAAATAAAAAATCAGCAATAAATTATTGTATAATAGCAGACAATAGATGAAACAGTTCAACAAAGAAGTTCTTAAAGATGCATGGCACTTAATAAAGCCCTACTGGGTATCAAGCGAAAAAAAGACTGCCTATATCTTGCTTGCAGTAATTATTTTTTTAAATTTGGCCATTGTATTTATAAATGTACTATTTAATCTTTGGTATAAAGAATTTTACAATGCTTTGCAGGAATTGAACGAAAAAGCTTTCTGGATAGCGCTTGGACAATTTACAGCATTAGCGTTTTTTTATATAATATCTGCAGTTTATTCGCTTTACCTAAATCAAATGCTACAAATAAAATGGCGCAGGTGGCTTACAGATAATTTTTTGAATAAATGGATGGATAAAAAAATCTACTATCACCTTCAGGTATTTAACCACCAAACAGATAACCCAGATCAACGTATCAGTGAAGATTTAAATATGTTTATATCGCAGTCTTTGACATTGTCTTTGGGACTTTTAAGCTCTGTTGTTACACTGTTTTCTTTTATTAGTATTTTATGGATTGTATCTGGACCGTTACATTTATCCATATTTGGTTTTTTAATAACTATACCAGGATATATGGTGTGGGCTGCTTTGCTCTATGCTATTTTTGGAACGTGGATTACTGCTGTTATAGGAAGACCACTTATTCCCTTAAATTTTAATCAGCAGCGTTTTGAAGCAGATTTTAGGTTTAACTTGGTGCGAATAAGAGAAAATAGTGAAAGCGTTGCTTTGTATAGTGGTGAGGAAAAAGAACATAATCATTTGATGAAAAAATTTGCAGATATATTTGAAAATTATTGGAAAATAATGGTAAGGCAAAAAAAACTCACGTGGTTTACTTCAGGTTACAACCAGATAGCTATCATCTTTCCTATACTTGTTGCAGCACCAAGATTTTTTGCAAAAAAAATACAACTGGGTGGGCTTATGCAAATAGCTCAAGCATTTGGACAGGTACAAACATCATTATCCTACATTGTAAACAGCTACACCTCGCTTGCTAACTGGCATGCAGTGGCAGATAGGCTTCGCACCTTCGAACACAATATTCAAAATATCGAAGCGCTTCAATCTACCAATAACAAAATAAAATATAATCCATCTCAGTATTTAGTTGTAAATAATTTATCTATTTTGCTGCCAAACAATAAAACATATTTAATTAAAGATTTAAGTTTTGAGCTAAAACCAAAACAAAGCTTGCTAATAGTAGGTCCATCAGGCATAGGAAAAAGTACTCTGATTCGTACAATTGCGGGTCTTTGGCCTTTTGGTTACGGAGAAGTTAGTCTGCCTCCGACAGAAAAAACTTTATTCTTGCCTCAAAAACCATATTTACCCATTGGCACGCTCAGGGATGTGCTTATTTATCCAAATGGTGACCCTTCAATAGATAACAATACTCTGAAAAATTTGCTAGAAAGTTTAAACTTAAAATATTTAGCAAAACATTTATTGGACACAAATATGTGGTCTCAAGTTTTATCGCTTGGTGAGCAACAATACATTGCTTTTGGGCGTATTTTTTTGCAAAAACCTGAGTGGATTTTTATGGACGAAGCAACGAGCGCTTTGGATGAAAAATCAGAAAGACTCCTTTATATGAGACTGTTTAGTGAGCTTCCACAAAGTGCATGCTTAAGCGTAGGTCACAGGTCAAGCTTGCTTAATTACCATAAGATAAAGCTTTCATTGTTAGGCGAAGGCAATTGGTCGCTAAAACCCATTGAAAAAAGTGACTTAACCAAAATCTCATATTTAAAGGAGGAGTTTGCATAAAATGGATAATATTGTAAGATTAGTTATTCGCTCTTCTATATACGACCTAGCAAAACAAACACCCATAAACTATGCTGCTAATTTGTCAAAAAATCTAAACAATAAGATTTTACTAAAAAGGGAAGATTTACAGAGTGTGTTTTCATTTAAAATCAGGGGTGCTTATAACAAAATAAAAAATCTATCCGAAGAAGACAAAAAAAAGGGCATAATATGCGCTTCTGCTGGCAATCATGCGCAAGGTGTGGCTCTTTCGGCAAAAAAGTTGTCAATCACAGCCACAATAGTAATGCCAAAAACAACACCTCAAATTAAAATTAATGCAGTGGCAAGGTATGGCGCAAGTATAGTCCTAGAAGGCGATAGCTATACTGACGCTTATAACGCCTGCAAAGTACTAATACAAGAGACTAAAATGACCTACATCCCACCATTTGATGATGAACTTGTAATAGCAGGTAACGCTACAATTGCAAATGAAATTCTAATGCAGACGAGTTCTGATATTGATTATATTTTTGTACCTATAGGTGGTGGCGGACTAATTGCTGGCATTGCATCATTTATCAAAAACATAAATCCACAAATAAAAGTAATTGGAGTTCAACCAAAAGACTCAAATGCCATGTATTTATCGTTTCACGCCAAAAAGAAAGTTGATATTGATGAAGTAGGCATTTTTGCAGATGGTGTTGCCGTAAAAAGTGTTGGTGACTTAACACTTGATTTAGTATTAAAGTATGTTGACGATATTGTGCTTGTTGACACAGACGAAATATGCTCAAGCATAAAAGACATTTACTACGATACAAGAAATATAGTAGAACCTGCAGGTGCTTTGGCAGTTGCTGGAATAAAGCACTATATAGACGAACACTCCATTTCTAAAAAAACATTCCTTGCCATTAACTCTGGCGCAAACATGAATTTTGATAGGCTAAGCTTTGTAGCTGATAGAGCTTTAATTGGAGAAAAGCAGGAAGCACTCTATGTGGTAGAGTTAGAAGAAAAACCTGGTTCTTTTAAAAAATTTTGTATGGATTTAATTGATAATATAAATGTCTCTGAGTTTGACTACAGACTTACAAACAGACAAAAAGCGTATATTCTAACAGGTCTTAATATAAATTATAAACAAGAAAAGGATAAGTTTTTGGAAAAAGCCAAAAGATTAGGTTATAATATTTTTGATATAACTGACAATGAAATAGCAAAAAGCCACATTCGTTATATGATTGGCGGCAAAACTAATTTGGCTCAAAATGAGGTTTTGTATCACTTTTCTTTTCCAGAGCGAAAAGGTGCACTTTATGAGTTCTTGTCGAAAATGAAGAGTAATTGGAATATTTCTTTGTTTCATTATAAGCATATTGGCACCGATTACGGCAAAGTCCTTGTGGGCTTTGAGATACCACCCAGCGAAATGCAAGACTTTAAATCTTACTTGCAAGATTTACGCTACCCATTCACAGAAGAAACAAACAATCTCATCTGTAAAATTTTCCTTTAAAAGGCAGGAAGCGCCCTTGCGGGCGAAATTTAAATGCGGACTTTATGGTGGGCAAACAAGGGGAAAATGAAACGCTTAAAAATGAGATTTTCTAAGCACGAGACTTTATTATAAGAAATTTTTTACAAAAGTCAAGTATAATGTACCCGCAAATTAATACAGAATTTTTGGAATTTTTATTACTTTAAAAAAATTCTGTATTAATTTGCGGGTACACTCACTATAGTATAAGAATGTTGTTGAAGAGCGTGACATATTAAAAAAAGCTCTTGAGCTCTTTTCGAAAACCTAAAGGGATAAATTTGTGATAGCAAAAGAGCTTTCCAAGGAACACTCCCTGGAAAAGATGTGCCGATTATTTGGGGTATCAAGAAAGGTCTACGGCTCACCTAGAATTGCAGCTATCCTAAACCAAAAAGGC
>NZ_JBMFGQ010000012.1:0-29041 GCF_049977265.1 Desulfurella sp.
AAAAAAATCAAAGAGGCTAAAACTTGTGTTCACAATGTAAGCGTACAGGAAGCCAAAGAGCTTATAAAAAATGGCGCAATAGTTTTGGATGCAAGGGAGTACCCTGAGTATACTGCTGGGCACATACCAGGTGCAATCTGGGCACCTAGGGGATTAATTGATTTTCAAGGACCTACATGGTTTCCAGATAAAAACAAAACTTACCTTGTTTATTGCAAAACTGGCGGAAGAGGTGTCATAGTTGCATACGAACTTAAAGAACTTGGTTATAATAATGTGGTAAACTTAGATGGCGGATTTAATGCATGGGAAAAAGCAGGTGAACCTATAGAAAAAGGCGCACCAGAAGGACCCGGCAAAGGGATGAAAAAATAAACAATAAGTACCCCCTATTTATTAAACACCCAAGCAAAACTTGGGTGTTTTTACAAAATTGTAAAAGTGTTTACAATTTTGTTATTAGTCTTTTAATTTTTAAACATTAAAATCTTCCGAAAATCCAATTATATAAACATAGGAATAAATATTGCTATAATTGGGTTCAGGAGGTTTAAAATGTTTATAAAATCCTTTTATAGATTTTTTGGCGTTTTACTTTTTCTTTTAATGCCAAGCATTGCATTGGCGCAAAACCATCCTTTAAATCAGGCAAACACAGCATGGATGCTTATATCAACAGCACTTGTATTATCAATGACACCTGTTGGGCTTGGCTTGTTTTATGGCGGAATGGTACGCTCAAAAAACATATTAAACACTATTGGTATGTCATTTGCATCTCTTGCAATAGTTAGTTTGCTGTGGATAATTATTGGCTATAGCTTAGCCTTTGGGCCTGATATAGATGGACTGATTGGAAGTCTTAAATATATATTTTTGAACAATATCACAATTAACTCTGTTACACAAACAATACCAACATACCTATACTGCACATTTGAATTATCATTTGCAGCAGTTACCTTAGCGCTAATTAGTGGCAGTGTAATTGAAAGAATCAAATTTTCTTCTTGGATTATATTTGGTAGCTTGTGGATTTTGCTTGTTTATGCCCCTATTGCTCACTGGGTATGGGGTGGCGGGTTTTTACAAAAAATGGGGGTACTTGACTTTGCTGGTGGTCTTGTTGTTGAAGCAAATTCTGGAGTTTCAGCTTTGGTACTGGCATTAATAGTAGGCAAAAGAAAAGATTTCAAAAAAACAATAATGCCGCCTTCTTCTATTGCGTTGAGCATTATTGGTGCAGGATTTTTATGGGTTGGTTGGTTTGGTTTTAATGCAGGAAGTGCAATTGCATCAAACAATCTTGCAAGTTATGTATTTTTAACAACAAATATTGCTGCCTCAGCAGGTGCTTTGAGTTGGATGTTCGCTGAATGGATGTCGCACAAACATCCTACAATGCTTGGTGCGGCAAGTGGTGCAGTAGCTGGACTTGTAGGTATAACTCCAGCTTGCGGTTATGTAAGCGTAGTATCAAGCTTATTAATAGGTATTATTGCTGGAATTATAAGCTGGATAGGAGTATCTTATGTAAAGTATAAGTTTTCTTATGATGATTCGCTTGATGTGTTTGGCGTGCATGGACTAAATGGTATTTTTGGGATTTTAGCAGTTGGCCTTTTGGCAACTAAATCTGTAAGTCCAAAAAATGGTTTACTATTAGGAAATTTTCACACGTTTTTTATAGAATTTTTGGCTATTATTATAATTATAGCTTATTCTGCTTTAGGTACTTTTTTATTGGCAAAATTAACCTCAATTTTAACCCACGGATTAAGAGTATCAGAAGAAGATGAACAAAAAGGACTGGATATTGCAACACATACAGAACAAGGCTTTGATATTTAATTTAAAATTGACAAAATATTAAATTTAGATAAAATGAAAAATGCTTGGGGCTATAGCTCAGCTGGGAGAGCGCTTGGCTGGCAGCCAAGAGGTCAGGGGTTCGATCCCCCTTAGCTCCACCAACTTTCTTTCCTATTCTTCCAACAAAAATATTGTTTTAAAAGGTAAAATTAAATATACCGCTTTTAATTTATAAAACAAATGTTTTATATAAGTTTATACTGTTTTAGCCCATCTTCGTCACTTTAGTGCAGAATAAACTGTCATTATAGGATCTTGGATCCTTTCACAGCCACTGAAGATGGGTTAATGCTTATATAGTTTTCCAACCATCAAGTACTAAGTATTTAAAACCAAATACTTTATTGAGTTTGATTTTTAAATTATCACTATCTCCTACAAATTTATCCACATAAACATCTATGCCGTCGATATTTAGCAAAATGTACTTATCGGTGCTAGGGGGTAAACCGATTGACACTTCAGGTATTGTTTTTACATCTATACAAGTATTTGCAACATCATGGTAGGTAATGCTGACTTTACCACCTTTTTTTAAAATGTAGTCTCTTGCTGAAGCGTCAATCTTCATTTAAACCCATTAAAATTAAGTTTTTTCTATTTCTACATCAGCTGCAAATGGCTGATAAGATTCCTTTTTAATTAGCCAATTATACCATTTAATAAATGAATCTACAATTATGCCGATTGCTGTTAGCATAATCATAATTGTCAATACAACAAGTAAAATTTTTCCCTTTGGCAAAAAATTGCCTACGATATTCAAATAAGAAGCGTATAATGTAGTCACAGATACAAAAGCAAATGGTATAAATGTAATCCATGCATATTGGGCTCTGCCTAACTTTATAATAACAGTCGTGCCAATAGCCAATGCAAGAGAAGCAAGTAATTGATTGGATGTTCCAAAAAGTGGCCATATAGTAGATATATCACCACCATAAACTAAATATCCCCAGGTAAATGATATTAATGCGCTCGTTATAATTATTCCTGGCCACCAGTTCTTATCTTTAAATGGCGCATATATACCGCCAAATGCTTCTTGTAATAAATACCTTCCAACACGTGTTCCTGCATCAACTGTTGTTAATATAAACATTGCTTCAAACAAAATTATAAAATGATACATATAGGACATTAGGCTATCAAGCCAAGGTATTTTTGAAAATATAAATGCCATACCTACAGCAAGCGAAACCGCGCCTCCTGGTCTGCCTGCTACATTTTCACCTACCATTGCAGACAAGTTTGCTAAATCAACTGGATGCATGCCAAGTTTTGCAAAAACAGCAGGTGGTACATTAATAGCAAAGTAATCCGCAGGAATAAGGCTTGTTGCTGCAATTAGAGCCATGATTGCAACAAAACCTTCTGCAAGCATTGCACCATATCCAATTGGCAATATGTCTTTTTCGTTTTCTATCATTTTTGGCGTTGTACCAGATGACACAAGGGCATGAAACCCAGATAATGCCCCACATGCAATTGTTATAAACACAAACGGCCAAACCTTACCAGGAACAATTGGTCCACCACCATGAATAAACTGTGTCAAAGCTGGCATTTTTAAAGTTGGGTTTACGATAATTACACCAATAGCCAATAAAAGCATAACCCCAAGCTTCATATACGTACTCAAATAATCCCTTGGGACAAGCAATATCCAAACAGGCAATACAGCTGCAATAAAGCCATATGTTGCAATAATAACAGTCATCTGTTTTTTACTAAACGTTAACGCACTTGCAAAACTGCTGTGTTGAATGAAAGGGCCAACCACAACGCTGATAATCAACAATGCTACACCTATAATCGTAGCTTCCATAACCTTACCAGGTCTAAACCATTTCATATAAGCACCCATTAATATTGCAATAGGAATTGTCGCTCCTACTGTAAAAGTACCCCACGGACTCTTAAATAAAGCATTAACAACTACTAAAGCAAGTCCGGCCAAAGCTGTAATAATGATAAATATAACTGCAATTGCTGTTAAAATACCACTAAATGTACCGATTTCTTTTTTTGCAATTTCAATTAGAGATAAACCATTATGCCTAACTGACGCAAATAAAATAACCATATCATGTACTGCGCCAGCCAAAACTGCACCTATCAAAATCCATAAAGCACCAGGTAAATACCCAAATTGAGCTGCAAGCACAGGACCTACAAGTGGACCTGCTCCAGCTATAGCTGCAAACTGATGCCCAAACAATACCCATCTGTTTGTGGGAACATAATCATAGCCGTTTTCTAGCCTATACGCTGGTGTCTTACGGTGTGGATCTGTTATTAATACCTTTGAAGCAATAAATGCACCGTAAAAACGATAAGCCAATGCGTATAATGCCACAGCTGCCACAACCAAAGCAATAGCACTCATACAAACCCCCTTTCATTTTATACATAATTAAATTAAATTATTTATTAAACTTTTGCAATATAAAAACAATGAAAAGAGATTTTTTGGATATAAAAATAAATTTTAGAGGGTTAAAAAGAAAAATAGCAGCCTAAAGATTAATTTAGACTGCTTAAAATTTAATCTAGCTCTTTAAAAGTTTTGTAAATATTTTCAAAAGCAGCAGATAACCAATCTTTTGCATCATCAATGTATGATAAAGCCAGATCAGTAGTGTTCTTATCGCTACTAAAGTAATTTTTAGATACAAACAATGCTAAAACTCCAAGAATCGTTGAATTTAAAAATTTAAACTTTTTAAACAAAAGCTTTTGAGCTATAGAGGCACCGACTAATGTAGCAGCTGCTATGTAGAGTGATTTTGCATTAGTATCATCTTGCTGAATCAAATCAATTGGAGCTACGTATAAACCATACTCAGTTAAACTTTGCGCTCTTTCTAAAACTGAATTCTTTTTTTCCTCATCAACGTTTTTTAGATCAAGCATTGATTTTAATTCTAAAAACATTAAGTTTAAATTATTCTTTCCCCATTGGTTAAGCTGTGTTCTAATCTCTTCAAGTAATTGCTTTGATAGCGGCTGCTGTTTTACTTTTGTCTTTAGAGATACTATAAAATCGTCCAGCTTGTTTTTGTATACATCAAATATTTCTTTCATTTAAAACTTCCTCCTTAATATCTGAATTGGGCGATACTTCTTTAAAAATTTGGCTCTCAAACCTGTAAAATTTACAATTTTTATCATTTACACAATTATCATCAAGTGAAGCTTTTACGCACACCTCCTTAAAAAACGTTTTTTTATCAAATCCCCATTCTGTGGCAACCTGAGGCAATAATAAACCACTTTTTCCATAGGAATCGCACACAACCAACAGACCATCTCTACCAATCTCAATCTGTTCATCGTAAGGTTTGTTTTGTTCAAGCGCAATCATAGGTGAAAGTATGGTGACTTCAAAAACTATGTTATTCAATTCTTCAGCTTTTACGCATTCAAACCTAGGATCTTCGCATGCCGCTTTTATACTAGCAGAAATACAAAGCTCAATTAGTGAACCAAATGCGTAAGGGTACCCAATGCACCCTCTTAAATCGTTTCTTGGCAGGGTAGATAGCGTAACAAATATGCCCGCAGTTTTATCTAAATTTTGAGGATAGGACGAGGGAAGAGGTGGATATTTATGATTTTTAAGAAAATATTCAACCGATTGTCTTGACAGTTTAACTAAAAATTTTCCTTCTTCAAGACTAAATTTTGGAATTGTACTCATTAATCACCCCTTGACATCTTACGCATAGATGATCTTCATTTTTTGAAACATTCTCATCAAATTTCCAGCATCTAGCACATTTTTCGCCACCAGCATGTGTTACTTTTAGATTCAAATTTAAAGATTCATCATTGTATTCCACAAGAGCATTATCAATTTTGTCATTATAAACATGCGATACAATAAAAATATCAGATAAGTTTATACCATCATCATTTATAAGACTCTTTACCTGGTTATTTTGTGAATCCAAGTAAATATCCGCTTCCAAAGAATTGCCAATAATTTTTTGTTCTCGTGCTAATTCTAAAGCTTTAAATACCGATATTCTTATTTTATTTATTAAGCTCCATTTTTCAATTAATTTTTCATTTTTATATTTGTCAATAATTGGCACAAAGTATTCCATGTGCACACTTTCTTTATCAGATTTGCTAAATTGATAAGCTTCTTCTGTAGTTAAAGATAAAATAGGTGCCAAAAATCTTATTAATACATCTAAAATTTCTTTCATAGCTGTTTGAGCTGATAAGCGTTTTTTGGAGTTCACGCTGTCGCAGTATAGTGTATCTTTTGATATATCTAGATAAAATGCACTAAGAGTATTGATGCAAAAATTTGTAACATTTTGATAGACTATATGGAATTCATAATTTTCATAAGCCTTAAAAAGCTTTTCTTTTAATGTTTCCGTTTCTGCCAATATCCATTTGTCAATCTCTTCTAATTCTTCATATTTTAAACTACGCTGTTTATCAAAATCATTTAAATTGCCTAATAAAAACCTTATTGTGTTTCTTATCTTTCTATAACCTTCAATCAAACGCATCATAATCTCATTTGAGAGCTTTATATCTTCGCGATAATCCGTAGCACAAACCCAAAGCCTCAAAATATCTGCACCGTATTTTTCGATTATAGATTGAGGAGCAATTACATTGCCTATAGATTTGCTCATCTTTCGCCCTTTAGCATCTACTACAAAACCATGCGTTAAAACACTTTTGTATGGAGCTTTGCCTGTTGTGCCAACAGACTCTAAAAGCGAAGAATGAAACCAGCCTCTGTGCTGGTCGGAACCTTCCAGATACATATCTGCAGGCCATTTTATTTTATTGTAAAGCACTGCTTTGTGCGATACACCTGAGTCAAACCAGACATCCAAAATATCTTCAACTTTTTCGAATTCATCACTACCGCATTCGCATTTGTAATGTTTCGGTAAAAAATAAGCATTATCTTTCTCAAACCAAACATCAGCGCCAAATTGTTCTATGCTTTTTGCAGTAAAATCTAATATTTCTTGATCTTTAATTATCCTGCCACATTTTTTACATCTAAATAAAGCTATCGGCACACCCCACGCGCGTTGCCTTGAAATACACCAATCTGGCCTGTTTTCTACCATTGCGTAAATCCTATTTTGGCCTGATTTTGGTATCCATTGAACTTTTTTTATCTCATCTAAAGATTTGTCTCTTAAGTTATTCTTTTCCATTGAGATAAACCATTGCTTGGTAGCTTTAAAAATTACTGGTTTTTTACATCTCCAACAATGAGGATATGAGTGCACAATCTCCTCTTCTTTCAAGAGCATTCCTTTTTGTTTCAATAATTCTATAATCTTTGGGTTAGCTTTGAATACATTCTCGCCAGCAAAATATTTAACATCTTGCGTGAACCTACCATCTTCATCAACAGGGGAGTAAACGCTCAAATTATATTTAAGACCCACTTCGTAATCTTCTTCGCCATGACCTGGAGCTGTATGAACCAAACCTGTGCCCATTTCTAAATTTACATACTCAGATAAAATCATTTTTGATACTCTATCGTAAAATGGATGTGAAAGTTCATATCCTTCCAAATCTTTACCTTTTACCTCTTTTATAATTTTTGCATCTTTTATCCCAAACTTTTCCATAAGCTTGCTGAATAATTCTTTAGCAACCAACAAGACTTCTCTTTCTTTTACTTGAACAAACACATAGTCAATATCTGAACCAACAGCAACTGCTAAGTTTGCCGGCAAAGTCCATGGAGTTGTAGTCCAAATAACAGCACTTACAGCTTGACCTAGAAGCTTTTTATCTTCTGAACCCAAATCGCTTATAAAATCAAATTTTACATATATCGCACTAGATTTATCTTCTTCATATTCAATTTCAGCTAAAGCAAGTGAGGTCTTGCAAGACATGCACCAATATACTGGTTTTTTGCTCTCATAAACATAGCCTTTTTTTAGGAATTCCAAAAACTCGTTGTAAATAGTAGCTTCATAATCATAACTCATAGTTAAATATGGATTATCCCATCGACCCAACACACCCAGGCGTTTAAATTCTGCTTTTTGTATTTCAATAAACTTTGTTGCATACTCTCTGCACGCTTTTCGCGTCTTTGCTTTATCCATCACGCCATATTCTTTTTCTACATTGTGCTCTATTGGTAAACCGTGGCAATCCCAACCAGGTACATATGGTGAACTGTAACCCATCATAGTTTTGCTCTTTATAACCATATCTTTTAATATTTTATTTAATGCAGTACCCATATGTATATGCCCATTTGCATAAGGAGGTCCGTCATGTAAAACAAACATATTGCTATTTTTTCTTGATTCCAAAATTTTATTATATATATCTTTATCTTCCCAAAATTTTAAAATTTCTAATTCTTTAACAGGCAAATTTGCTTTCATTGAAAATGAAGTTTTTGGCAAATTTAGTGTATCTTTATAATCCATTTTCTATCCCCCTAATACTAGCTTTAAATTGAGAGTTTAAACTTAAAAAGATTTCATTTATCAGTCTTTCTATGTCTAGATCCGTGAGTGTTTTGCTTGGAGAATACAATTCTATTCTAAAGTTTAAGCTCTTTTTACCACTCATATCATATACGTCAATTAAATTAACACTATAAACAAAATCAAAATAACTTATTGTTTTTTTGATATCGCTAATAATTTCATCTTTATCAACAACAATATTTAAGTCTCTGACAACAACAGGAAACTTAGGCAATGGTTTAAAATAAAAATTTTTATATGCATTAAAGCTATCCATCAATATTTCACCGTATACAATACTGGTTTTCAAAAATTTAATATCAAAAATATCATAAATATCAGGATGTATATGGCCAATAAAGCCAATATAATGACCATTATTATAAATTTTTAAAGATTTTTTGGGATGCATCAGGCAGGATGTTTCACTTTTAAATTCTATATTACAATCAAATAAGCCAAAAAAACTCTCAAATGCCCCTTTTAAATCATAGAAATCAAATGCAGTCTTTTGTTCGTACCATTTTAGAGGCTTCAAACCGTGCATAATAATTCCAAGTGCATTATATTCACTTTTTAAATCAAAAATTTTGCCAATTTCAAATAACGCAATAGATTTAATATTATGATTTAGATTGAAAACTAAATTTTCCATCAATCCCAAAAATAGTGTATTTCTCATGCAATCTTGCTCTTTAGTTAGTGGATTTTTTAAGTATAAAATATTGTCATTCTTGCCTAATTTGTCCAAGATAGTACTATTTACAAACGAATAATTTACAGCCTCGCTTATTCCACTTAACTTTAAAATTTCCCTAATGGAGTCTTTTTTATCCTTGCTTTGATTAAAGCTTAAGTTAATACATGGGCTTGTAGAAGGTAATTTATCATAGCCATCAATTCTAGCGATTTCTTCTGCAATATCTTCCATATTTTCAATATCGATGCGGTATGTAGGTATTACAGCAATTAATTTTGTGGGTGTTTCTTTAATTTCAAAGCCCAATTGATAAAATTTAGTTTTTTCATAATTTGAACCCAAAAATTCATTGACTTCATCTATACAAAATTCTACTTCCTTGCATTCTTTTGTACTTATATTTTTTGTTATGCCTATAACATCAGCATTTGCATGCTGTTGCAACAATTCTATGGCGTAATAAGTTGCATATTCATTTAAATTAGGATCAACACCACGCTCAAATCTATAAGAACTTTCAGAACTTAGTTTTAGCTTTCTCGAGGTCTTTCTTATGCGATCAGGTAAAAAATATGCGCTCTCTAAAATAATATGATTGGTGCTTTCATCTATTTGGCTGTATTTACCACCCATGATGCCAGCTATTGCTATGGCTTGTTTATCGTCTGCTATTACCAAATCATCTTCTAACTCATACCGGTTATCATTTAGGGCCACAATGTGCTCTTTTTTAAAAGCATTTCTAACAATAATCTGATTTCCAATTTTGTCTTTATCAAATGCATGCATGGGCTGGCCTAAAGCCAACATGCAATAATTTGTAATGTCAACTACATTATTTATAGGCCTTACACCGCACTTTATCAATTTTTGTCTTATATCAAAACATGAAGTTGCTATTTTAACTTTTAAATTACTTGCAATGTAACTTGGACAATCTTTATCTAAAGTAACATTAAAATTATTGTTTTCCTTAATTGTTTTACATTTTTTAGTTTTTATAGGTTTGTTATAATAAACTGATATTTCTCTTGCTATACCCAAAACACTCAAACAGTCAGCTCTATTTGGTGTTATGCTTATATCTAAAATAAAATCATTGAATGCTTCGATTTCTTTAAGTTTAGTCCCAATTTTAAATTTACTGTCCAAAATAAGTACATTACTTGAGGACTCTTCTAAGCCAAGTTCGCTTGCAGATAATAAAAAACCCTCAGAAATATAATTACCAAATTTTCTTTCTTTGACCTGGCCATTAAAGTTACTGCCAGCTACTGCCACACCAACCTTATCGCCAATTTCTAAATGAGAATCACTTGTCACTATATTTAATTGCTTATCTACAACATTAACGCCCAAAAGAAACAAACCGTTTTGAATAGCTTTTTTAAATAATATTTCACCAACCAAACTATCAAAACAAGCCCTTTCTACATCAAATACAGATTCTACTTCCAAACCCGACAAAGTAAGCTTGTTTGCTAAATCATAAAATCCTACATCTATATCAACAAATTCTTTTAGCCAATTATAAGATACTTTCATACTAAACCCTTTGGATAAAATGAATTACTAAATTGTTCTAAAAACCTTAAATCGTTTTCAAACATTAGCCTTATATTATCAATGCCATACTTTAGCATAGCAAACCTTTCAACACCGAGCCCAAACGCAAAACCTCTGTAGCCTTCATAGTCAACATTTTTTAGTACATTTCTATGAACCATACCGCAACCCAATACTTCCAGATAACCAGTATTTGAACACACCCTGCAACCTTTACCACCACAAATAACACAACCAATATCAACTTCAGCAGATGGTTCTGTAAACGGGAAATAGCTTGGCCTAAATCTCACTTTTGTTTTGCCAAAAAATTCATTTAAAAAAGCTTCCAATACACCTTTTAGATCAGAAAACCTTATATTTTTATCTACAGCTAAACCTTCAATTTGATGAAACATTGGCGAGTGTGTCAAATCCGAATCGCGTCTATAAACTCTACCTGGAGCTATAAACATTAATGGTGGCTTTTTTTTAAGCATTGTTCTAACCTGCACACCACTTGTTTGTGTTCGCAGTAATCTATTTTCATCAATATAAAAAGTATCTTGCATGTCGCGGGCTGGATGATTTTTTGGCACATTTAATAACTCAAAATTATATAAATCCAGCTCGACTTCTGGTCCATCTTCCACGCCAAAACCCATCGATAAGAAAATATCTGAAATTTCTCTTATTACAAGGTTAACCGGGTGAATACTGCCAATGTTATTACTTTTACCATCCAAAAACAAATCCAAATCTTCGTTTAATTCCTGTTGTTTTTGAAAAGTTTTAATATTTTGTAGTTTGTCTTCAATTTTTTCGGTTATTAACTGTTTTAAGTCATTTAAAATTCTACCTTTTTCTATTCTTTCTTCCTGGGTTAATTTTCCTAATTCTTTAAATGATTTTGTGAGAAGACCACTTTTGCCTAAAAAAAAACTTTTCAATTGCTTTAGATCTTCTTGTGTAGAAGCTTTCTTTAATTTATCCTCCAACTGTTCTAATATTTCATGCAATGCCTGCCTCCATCCAACACTATTAAGCTCTTACTTTATCTACAAGCATTCTAAAATTTTCGGGACTATTTATTGCAAGCTCACTAAGCATTTTTCTATTCAAGGAAATGTTTTTCTGCTTTAAAAGATTCATAAAAGTGCTATAAGTCAAACCATTTTCCCTCACAGCTGCATTAATACGGGCTATCCACAACCTTCTAAATTGTCTTTTGCGTTCTTTCCTTCCAACATAAGCGTTTGCAAGGGATCTTCTAACGGATTCCTCCGCGTTTTTGAATGTAGAATGTCTTCTTTGATAAAAACCTCTAGCTAATTTTAATATTTTTTTGTGCCTTCTTCTTCTTACAATACCAGTCTTTACTCTCAATTTAGACCTCCTAGCATAATTTTAAGATTTTTAGCTATATTGCCTTCTATAATACGAGATTTTCCTAAGTGTCTTTTCCTTTTTGTAGATTTGTGTGCAAGCAAATGACTTTTATTTGCTTTTCTTGTTTTTAATAGACCATTAGTTGTTAACTTAATTCTTTTTGCTGCCGATCTTTTGGTTTTAAGCTTCATCAAAATATCCTCCAATTTACTTTTTGGGTATAAAAGATACAGTTAATCTTCTTCCTTCAAATGTTTCTTTGCCTTCTGGAACTGCATAATTTTCTAAATCATTTTTTATTCTATCTGACAATACAAAAAAAAGGTTCTTTTTTTCAATCTCTCTACCTTTAAAAAATATACTAAATTTGACTTTATCACCATTTTTTAAAAAATCTATAGCATTACTAAGTTTTACATTGTAATCATTTTCGGCAATATTGAGCCTCATTTTAAGCTCTTTAACTTTCATTATTTTTTGCTTTTTTTTACTCTTTTCCTCTTTTTTTTGTTTATCGTACTTAAATTTGCCATAATCCATTATTTTACAAACGATTGGGTCGGCAGTTGGAGATATAGCCACTAAATCTAGCTCAGCTAGATGGGCTTTTTCTAAAGCTTCTTTAATACCAACAATACCAACTTGTTTGCCATCCTGGTCAATTAATCTTACCTTTTCGGCTTTAATGTGCTCATTAATTGGCGGCACATCACTTTTAAGAGCTATAAAACACCTCCTGCTTCATCTTTAGCTTTTTCAATAAATTCTTCTAAATTGTATAAACCTAAATCTCCTATTTTCCTTTTTCTAATAGAAACACTCTGACTATCGTACTCTTTCTGTCCCACTATTAATAAATACGGTATTTTTTCTAGCTCAGCATAGCGTATTTTCTTGCTTATGGTTTCGTTTCTTTTTTCTATATCAACTCTAATTTCGGCTTTTTTTAGTTGTTCATATATATCATTTGTATACTTATCAAACTTTTCGGAAATAGGAATTATTCTTGCCTGAATAGGTGCCAACCACAAAGGAAAATCGCCTGCATAATTTTCGATCAAAACTGCAATAAAACGCTCTATAGAGCCAAGTATTACTCTGTGAACCATAACGGGTCTTTTTGGCAAACCATCTTTATCTATATATTCTAAATTAAACCTCTCTGGTAGTGTAAAATCACACTGTATCGTAGCACACTGCCATTTTCTGCCAATAGCATCTTTTAGTTTAACATCAATTTTGGGTCCATAAAAAGCTCCATCGCCTTCGTTTATTTGATACGGTCTTTTTGTATTTTCCAAAGCATTAATTAAAGCATTTGTTGCATTTTCCCAATCTTCATCAGTGCCAATTGATTTTTCAGGCCTTGTTGAAATTTCCATCTCGTAATCAAATTTAAATATGTCCATAGCATATTTTACAAAATCCAAAACACCTATAATTTCGTCATTTAGTTGTTCTTTTGTACAAAAAATATGCGCATCGTCTTGTGTAAATTCTCTAACTCTGAGCAAGCCATGCAACACACCACTTTTTTCATGTCTGTGAACCACCCCAAGCTCAAAAAATCTTTTTGGCAATTCTCTGTAGGACCTTAAACGAGATTTGTAAACCTGGATATGTCCAAGACAGTTCATAGGCTTTATACCAAAAGAAACATTTTCAATTTCCGTAAAATACATATTTTCTCTGTAATTATCATAATGACCGCTAACTTTCCATAATTGAGTTTTTAGTAATTCTGGACCTCTAACAAATTCATATCCTCTTTTTAAGTGCTCTTTTTTCTCAAATGTTTCAATAATCTCTCTAAGCATTGCACCTTTTGGGTGCCAAATAACAAAACCAGCTCCTACGTCATCATTTATACTAAATAAATCAAGTTCTTTCCCTAACTTTCTGTGATCTCTTTTTTTAACTTCTTCTAAAAAATTTAAATAATTGTCCAGATCCTCTTTTGTAGCAAATGCCGTGCCGTATATACGTTGCATGCTTGGGCGAGTTTCGTCGCCTCTAAAATAAGCGCTTGCAACGCTCAAAAGCTTAAAATGCTTTAAATAATTAGTTGATGGTATATGTGGCCCCCTGCAAAAATCAACAAAATCACCTTGCTGATACAAGCTTACCTGTTCATCTGGTATGCTTTCTATAATCTCTACTTTATACTCATCGCCTTTTTCTTTAAAAAGCCTTAAAGCTTCTTTCTTTGACACATTTGTGCGAGCAAATGGATAATTAGCTGCTGTAATCTTTTTCATCTGTATTTCAATGGCTTTTAAATCATCCTGTGTCAGAGGTCTGCCCACATCAACATCATAATAAAAACCATTTTCTATTGCAGGACCTATAGCAAACTTTGCGCCCTTAAATAAATGCTCAATTGCTTGGGCCATAATGTGAGCTGCTGAATGTCGCAGTATCTCTAATCCTTCTTTTGAATTTATATCCAATAACTCGACATCCCTGTCTTTATCTAAAGTATAGTCAAGATCTACAACTTTGCCTTCGAGATTGGCAGCTATTACATTTTTAAATTTATTTTCCTTAACAAAATCTTTTAAATTTACACCACTTTTTATGTACATCTCAACCTCTAGTATGGTGGGCGCAGGTGGTTTCGAACCACCGGCCACTTGCGCGTCAGGCAAGTACTCTTCCCCTGAGCTATGCGCCCAATTGGAAGTATTCATAGCATTTTATTTAAAAAAAGTCAATTTACTTTTATAACTTTGGTAAATCCAGTAGTGCTTTTTTAATTAATTCGTCAGAAAACTCCACATCTTTAAGATTTCCAGATAAATAATTGTCGTATGCTGCCATGTCAAAATGACCATGACCGCTAAAACATATTAAAATATTCTTTTGTTTTTGTTCTTGCTTTGCAACAAAAGCCTCGTTAATGGCCGCTTTTATTGCATGAGCTGTTTCTGGAGCCGGAATTATACCTTCTGTTTTTGCAAATAACACTGCTGCTTCAAAAACTTCTGTTTGTTTAAGAGTTGTAGCTTCAACTAAACCATCTTTGTAAAGTCTACTAATAATAGGTGAGTCTCCATGATAACGAAGACCGCCAGCATGTATCGAAGGAGGCATAAAATTATGACCTAGAGTATACATAAATAAAAGTGGTGTCATTTTTGCAGAGTCTGCAAAATCATAAGCGTAGACACCTTTTGTCAGCGTAGGGCAACTTTGAGGCTCTACTGCTATTACCCTTACCTTTTTACCGTTAATTTTATCTCTGATAAATGGTAAAGCAATACCACCTAAATTGCTCCCACCACCGCAGGGCGCAAGTATCACATCAGGGTACTCTCCAATAAACTCAAACTGCTTTTTTGACTCCAAACCAATAACGGTTTGATGAAGCAACACATGATTTAAAACGCTTCCAAGACTGTAGTGTGTATCTGGACTTTCAAGCGCTGACTCAATAGCCTCGCTTATAGCTATACCTAAAGAACCGTTATTATCTGGATCTTTTTCTAAAATTTGCCTGCCTACATTTGTTGTGTTTGAAGGTGATGGGAATATTTGTGCACCCCAGGTATTTATCATTGATTTTCTGTATGGCTTTTGCTCATAGCTAACTTTTACCATGTAAACTTTTATATTTAAACCAAACATACTTCCAGCAAACGCCAATGCGCTTCCCCATTGGCCTGCTCCAGTTTCTGTAGTCAAAGACAATATACCTTCTTTCTTATTGTAGTACGCCTGCGCTATAGCTGTGTTTGGTTTATGAGAGCCAGCAGGAGAAACTGATTCGTTTTTGTAATAAATTTTAGCCGGTGTATTCAATGCTTTTTCTAAATTATAAGCTCTAACCAAAGGCGTTGGTCTATATATTGCATAAATTTCTCTAATTTCTTGAGGTATTTCTATCTCACTTTTGTTGCTTAATTCTTGTTCAATCAGCTCTTTTGCAAATAGACGCTCCAAATCCTGCGGCTTTAAGGGTTGATTTGTGACTGGATTCAAAGGCGGTTCTATTGAGTTTGGTAAATCTGGCAATACATTATACCAATACCTTGGCATATCCGATTCATTAAGCAAAACTTTTTTTACTTCCATTATCTACTCCTTAATAATTTTATCACAAATTTATAACACTATTGATAAAAAATTTCAACAATAAAAAAATATTAATTAACCAAAAAAATACCTTCTACTAAACATAGCACTGTTTAAAACATAAACATGCCTTTTTGAGTCTTCTTGTTTTATATAATTTAATTCTTTTAATTTTTTTATATGCTTATATACAATTACTTTTGACAAGCCTAAATCTTCAGCAATAACTTCGGGGTCGCCTTTAATTAATAAACTATCTGAAGGTATTTTTGAAGCTTCATTAAAAAACCACCATAAAGTATTCAGCGCACCACTTAATTCTTTTTCTTTCAAATCTTTTAGAACTTGTATAATTGTAGATTTTGGTATATCAATATAAATAGTCATTATTTTTTCCCTAAATACGCCTCTACTACCTTCTGTGAAGATAATAGCTCATCCGAAGTCCCACTTAATACAATTTTACCAACTTCTAACACATAACCCCTGTTTGCGAATTTTAATGCCGCTTTAGCGTTTTGTTCAACCATAAGTATAGTTACTCCATTATTTCGAATTTGCTTTACGGTATCAAATATAGTCTTTGTCAAAGTAGGCGATAATCCAAGACTTGGCTCATCTAAAAGCAAAAGTTTCGGTTTACTCATAAGAGCCCTTCCAACTGCTAACATCTGTTGCTCACCACCTGAAAGTGTTCCTGCGAGTTGTTTTGATCTTTCTTTTAGCCTTGGGAAAAGCTTATAAATCCACTCAAGCGTATTTTTGTCAATTTGTTTTTGTGTATATGCACCAAGTATTAAATTTTCATAAACATTGAGAGTATTAAAAATTCTCCTACCTTCTGGTGCATGAGATATACCAAGGCGAACAATTTTGTGAGCATGTAGATGATCAATTCGCTTACCTTCAAAAATAATTTCACCCTTTTTTGGCTTTACCAAACCACTAATGGCTCTCAGTGTCGTAGTTTTACCTGCACCATTTGAACCCACCAGCACAACTATTTCTCCATGTTTTACATCAAAAGATAAACCTTTTAAAGCTGTTACGGAACCATATGAAACATCTAAATTATTTATTTGTAAAATTGTTTCCATCAATCACTTCCTAAATACGCTTCTATAACTTGAGGATTCGCTTGAACTACACTTGGAATACCTTCTGCAATCTTTTCACCAAAATTCATAACTATTATATATTCTGCAAGACTCATCATCATATCCATATCGTGCTCTATTAGAAGGATTGTTATTCCCATATCTTTGATTTGATAAATTAAATCAACAAGCTCTTGTGTTTCTTTATTGTTTAAACCTGCGGCCGGCTCATCTAATATAATCAATTTAGGCTCACTTGCAAGCGCTCGCGCTATCTCTACTTTACGTTGAACTCCATAAGGTAAACTGCCAACTATTGCACTTGTATATTCATTAAGCTTTAGCAAATTTATATAGTGCTTTACTTTCAACCAATTTTCTTTTTCATCTAAAAAGTATTTAGGAGTTCTAACTAAACTGTCAAACCAGCTTTGACTACATTTTGAATGGCGCCCTGACATTATATTTTCTGCCACACTCATTGAAGGAAATAATCTAATGTTTTGAAATGTTCTTGCTATACCTAGTTTTGATATAATATGCGGCTTTAAACCTGTTATATCCTTACCATCAAAATAAATGTTTCCTTTGTTTGGTTTATATATGCCAGTGATGCAGTTAAATACAGTGGTTTTACCCGCTCCATTTGGGCCAATAACACCTAGTATTTGATTCTTTTTTATTTCAAAATTTAAATTATTAATCGCAACTATACCACCAAATGTCTTAGAAATATTATTAAGTTGTAAAAACATATTTAACTCTCTTTAGTTATATACTTTGGTAATTTTCCAAACTTTGCAGGCCATATGCCTTGTGGGCGTAAAATCATCGTTAAAATCATGGCAATACCAAAAACAAAATACCTTGCTGTTGCAAATTCTCTAAAAAATTGAGGAATTACAAACATTACAAAAGCTCCGAGAAGTATGCCGGGAATAGATGATGGCCCACCAACAATAACTATAGTAAAAAATAGCACAGATTGTGTAAAATTAAAGGTTTCTGGGCTTACAGCAGCGTATTGAACGGCAAAAATTACACCTGCTAAACTTGCGACACCAGCTCCCAATGCAAAAGCCAAAACTTTATAAAACCTTTTGTTTACACCAAAACTTTCTGCTGCGAGTTCGTTTTCTCTTAAATAATGAAACGCTCTTCCTAATTTACTTTTATCGATATTGTATATAATAAGCATTGTAATTAACAAAATAAACCATGCAAAGTAATAGATTGCCCTTTGACTTGAGATATTTATCCCAAATATCACTGGCGTTCCTATACCAAATATTCCATTTGGACCACCTGTTAAGCCAAATAAATTATTCTGCAATGCCTGGTAAAAAATAATATTAAAACCAATTGTTGCAACAAGTAAATAATCGCCTCTTAGATGAATTATTGGCCACGATATAATAATCCCAAACAAAGCGGATAATGCTATAGCAATGGGAATTGTATAAATTATAGGAATATTGTATACTGTATTTAGAATTGCTGCAGTATAAGCACCAATACCAAAAAAAGTAGCATGACCCATATCAAACATCCCTGCTTTACCCAAAACAATATCCTGACTTAAAGCCACCACAGAGTAAAGTGCAAATGTTGTACCTATATCAACCCATGATGGATTTACAAAATGAGGGTATATTATGGCTGCTACAAAAAAAATGATGTACCATACTAAACTTTTTCTCATTAGACTTTCTCCGCCACTCTTTCACCTAAAATACCTGTTGGCTTTATAATCAAAATTATAATTAAAAGTGCAAAAGTTAAAGCCTCAGACCATGTGTTTGAAACGTAACCAGCGATAAGCACATTAAAAATCCCAAGCAACATACCGCCAAGCATAGCTCCAGGAATATTTCCAATGCCACCAATTATTGCTGCAATAAAAGCGTTAAGTCCATAAATCCAGCCCATTTGGAAATAAAGTTCTCTATAATAAATACCTATAAAAAGACCGCCAATAGAGCCCAAAAAAGAACCAAGTGCAAATATTGCTATTATTATACCATTGACATTAATACCCATTAATTTTGCAGCGTCTTGATCTATTGCGCTTGCCCTAATAGCAGTACCAATTTTTGTCCTATTAATAAATATATACAAAGCAAACATTAAAATGATTGAAAGCAAAAGTATTGCTATTTGAGTGGAATTAATAACAACACCACTTATGTGCCACCTAGCACTCGGAAATACATTTGATGGAAAAACTTTGATATTTGGTCCCCAAATTAGCATAATACCGTTTTCTATCGCAAGAGATGCACCAAGCGCCGATACGACTGCACTTAGCCTTGGTGCTTTTCTTAGCGGTCTATAAGCTAATCTTTCTAAGATTATACCAAATGCAGATATAAACATAGCTGTTATAATAAACATTAAAATAACAGCCCATAAATTAGTTATATGCATTCCAAAAGCTTGCATAAGAACAGTTAATCCTACATAGGCCGCAAGGGCCACAAGATCACCATGGGCAAAGTTGATAAGCTTCATCACACCATACACCATAGTATATCCTATAGCCACAAGCGCATAAATACTCCCTATAGCCAAACCATTCACAATTTGCTGTAAAAAAATTTCCATTGTTAATCTTCTCTGTAAACTATTTTGTAGTGGTTATTATCATAAATTTCGTATGCCATAAACCTGCTACCAGATCTTTCACCATCTTTTGTAAAAGTTATTGGGCCTGTAATACCAGGAAAATCTTTTAAATTATGCAAAAAAGCGGCCAGTTTTTTCGTATCTGTTGTTTTAGTCTTTTCGATTGCATACATTATCGCTCTTAAGCCATCTGCATTAAATAATGTCCAAATACTTGGTGGCATCATGTGATATTTTGCTTGATAATCTTTCAAAAAATCTTTTGCTAAAGGATATGGTAAAATGTCTGGCCTTGGTACATTTATCATATAAACGCCATTTGATGCTTTGCCAGCTAATTTAAAGAATTCTGGATTATCATTTGAGTCTCCACCAACAAAAGCAGCCCTGATACCCAATGAAACTTCCTGTGCTCTAATAAGACCACCGTCTGTATAATAGCCACTAAAATAAATTACATCCGGGTTCATAGATTTTATTTTTGTCAAAATCGGTGTGAAGTTTTGTGAATTTGCTTGGATTTTTCCTCTATATATTACATTGCCGCCAATTTTCTTGAGCGCCGCCATAGTAGCATCAGCTAAATCAGAAGAATAAGTAGAGTAATCAGATAAAACCACAATACGTTTAAAATGCATTTTTTTTACTAAAAAATCTGCAGTAAAATTCGCCTCTGCGCTATTTGGACAAGAGTTTCTAAAGAATGTCCAATAACCGTGCTTTGTTAAAGAATCGGCTGTAGCATCGCTTGTTTGTAAGACGCCTGCTCTTGCATAAATCGGTTCAGCTGACTCTGCAGGTGTTGAAGAATATGTACCAATGACTGCTATAACGCCATCATTTACTAATTTTCTTGCGCAAATTGCTCCACCTACTGCCGTGCCTTCATCATCGCAAGTAATTACATCAATTTTTTTACCCAACAAACCGCCTTTTGCATTTTGCTGTTCAACCAGCATTTTCACGGCATTGTCAATACCTTGACCCTCGTTTGCAAAAGGACCCGTAATTGGAGCTTGAACACCAATTTTAATTACACCTGCAGCAAAAGCACTACTTGTTGAAAAAACAAAGATGAGAGAAACTACCACCCATAACAGGTTTTTTAGTTTCATAAAAACCCCCTTGAAAAATAAATTTTTACACTTTAAACATAGAACTAAATTTACTAAATACCACATATTAATTTATTAGTCAAGTAGTTTTAAATTTTTTTTATAACTTACTTGACTTAATAAAATTAAGTGTATATAATTTAAAACAAAGTAAATTTTTGGAGGTTTAAAATGAAAAACTGTAACGTTAAAGTACCACAAACATTAAATGAACCGGTTTATAATTATGAAGTAGGTTCAACTCATAGGCAATTATTAAAAGATGCTATAAAAAAAATTAAATCATATAAAATTGAAATACCTTTGATTATTGGTGGCAAAGAGTATAAAACTGATAAAAAAGTAGAAATTAGATCACCTCATGATCATAGTGAATTGCTTGGTTATTACTATAAAGCATCAAAAGATGAAATAGCCTTAGCTATAAAAGAAAGTCTAAAAGCTGCCAAAGTGTGGAGTAAGTACGATTTTTCAGAGCGCGCAGCAATTTTTTTAAAAGCAGCAGAACTATTAAGTACTAAGTATAGGTATATAATCAATGCTGCGACAATGATCTCGATTAGTAAAACTGCCTTCCAAGCAGAAATTGACTCAGCTTGTGAGCTCACAGATTTCTTACGTTTTAATGTAAACTACATGCAGCAAATTTACGAAGATCAGCCTTTCTCGCCAAAAGGTGTATGGAATATGATGCAGTATAGACCTCTTGAAGGCTTTATTTTTGCTGCACCTCCATTTAACTTTGTATCAATTTCTGGCAATTTACCTACAGCACCTGTTATAATGGGTAATGTTTCTATCTTTAAGCCTGCATCAAGCTCCATATATGCACCATACATCTTTATGCAAGCTCTACTAGAAGCAGGCTTGCCAGATGGAGTTATAAACTTTCTACCAGCACAAGGCTCTGAAATTGGTGAATATATTTTTTCTAACCCATATTTTGCAGGTTTACACTTCACTGGTAGTGTGGAAACTTTTCATAATATGTGGTCAACGATTGCAAAAAATATACCTATGTATAAGACATACCCACGTATTGTTGGTGAAACAGGAGGCAAAGATTTTATATTTGCACATCAAAGTACCGACAAAAAAGCTTTAATTGCGGCAATAGTAAGGGGCTCTTTTGAGTATCAAGGCCAAAAATGTTCTGCGGTTTCAAGGGTATATCTACCAAAAAGCCTCTACAACGAAATTAAAGATGATTTATTCCATGAAATAGATAAAATCAAAATGGGTAGCCCAGAAGATTTTAGAAACTTTATGAATGCGGTTGTTGACAAAGAGGCTTATGATAAAATTTCATCATATATCGAATATGCTAAGAATTCCAACCAAGCAACAATTCTAAAAGGCGGGAAATGCGATAACACTCTAGGCTACTTTATAGAACCTACCGTTATACTAACAGACAACCCACAGTTTAAAACAATGACAGAAGAAATATTTGGACCTGTTGTAACATTTTACTTATACGATGATTCAAAATATGAAGAAACACTTGAGCTATGCGATAAAACAAGCCCTTATGGTCTAACAGGTGCTATTTTTGCTCAGGATAGATCAGCCATTAATCTTGCTGTTGAAAGGTTAGAACAAAGTGCTGGAAATTTTTATATCAATGATAAGCCAACAGGAGCAGTGGTAGGCCAACAACCATTTGGAGGCGCAAGGGCAAGCGGTACTAATGACAAAGCGGGTAGTCTATTAAACTTAATTAGATGGACAAGCGCAAGAGCTATAAAAGAAAATTTTAATCCGCCTCAAGCGGTTGAATACCCTTTTATGATGGAGGAATAATGTCTGTATTTAATACTATTGTTTCAAATACTATCGATTATGTACCATCAAATATTGTTTCAATATTTGCTAAAAAATACATTGCCGGCGCATACTTGGAAGATGCTCTAAACCTTACTAAAATATTTAACCGAAACGGCATTATGAGCACGATTGATGTTCTTGGAGAAGACATAAAAAAGATTGAAGAAGCAAATTTTTATAAGAATGAATGTATAAAAGTACTAGAAGAAATTAAAACCAACAACCTAAATGCCAACTTATCCTTAAAACCCACTCAGATGGGTTTTGCTTTGAGTAAAAAATTGGGGTTTGACAATATTAGAGAAATCATAAAAAAAGCTTATGATCTTGATAACTTTGTGCGTATCGATATGGAAAACTCTCCATATACAACAGATACTATTGAAATGTACAAACAACTTAGAAAAGAATTCGGTCAACACGTAGGGACAGTTTTGCAAGCTTATTTAAAAAGAACAATAGATGATATTGAGTACTTATCCGATGATAAAATGAACATAAGACTTTGCAAAGGCATTTATATTGAATCAGAAAAAAATGCCTACAAAAATCGAGATATTATTGTAGAAAATTATAAGTATTGCTTAGAAGAATTATTCAAGAAAAAAGCTTATGTGGGTATTGCTACACACGATGAAAAGCTAGTATTTCATGCAATGAAGCTAATTAAAGATTATAATTTACAATTTAGTGAGTATGAGTTTCAAATGCTTTTAGGAGTGGGTGAAAATCTAAAGCAGTTTATACTAGACAGAAAACACAGGCTTAGAATATATGTTCCATATGGTAAACAGTGGCTTGCTTATGCTAAACGCAGATTAAAAGAAAATCCAAATCTTATAAAAACTGCATTACATCTAGCTTAAAAGATGCTGCCTAAAATATCAAAAGAAAATGTTATTGCGTATTTTTATTTAGCATTGTGCATAATATTTTGGGCAGCAATTCCTGTAGTATCAAAAAAAATTTTAATAGAACTAAACAATATACAAATGCTTTTTTACTCAACTTCTATATCTTTTCTGGTTTTGTTTTTTGTTAATGTTTTTCAAAAAAAGCTAACACTGCTAAAACAATACAGTGTAAAAGATTATTTTAATATGTTTTTTTTGGGCTTTTTGGGTGCTTATTTTTGTTATTTGATTCTTTATAAAGCTTTTAGCATTGCTGGTGCCCAAGAAGTATTTATACTTGCATACACTTGGCCAATAATGGTTATCATTTTAGGTTTTTTACTATTAAGAGAGCGACCCACATTAAAAAAAATAGGTGCTATTATAATTAGTTTTTTTGGTATAATTGTAATAATAACAAATGGTCACATTGAAAACTTTAATCTTACAAATTTAGGTGGTGCTTTACTCAGCTTATTTTATGCTTTTATTTTTGCACTATTCAGTGTTCTTGGTAAAAAATTTAAATACGATCAAACAATATCGGCAATGATTTTTTTTCTATCAGCACTAATTTTAATGATACCAACTGTTTTTTTTCTGTCTACTTTTAAGCTGCCAAGCATTAGTGTATGGTTTTGGCTTTTTTTAAATGGCTTTTTTATTAATGGCATAACCTATATATTTTGGTTTAAAGCACTAAAGGCACCGACACACATAGTATCTAACTTATTGTACCTAACACCTTTTTTATCTTTAGTGTATATACACATATTTTTAGGCGAAAAAATTCTTTTCAGTTCATTTATTGGATTGCTCATAATTGCTTTTGGCATCATTCTTCAAAGCTCAAAACTAAATTAAATCTCCGTCAAGCCCAAGTATTTTCATTGCTTTAGTAGGACAAACTTTAACGCACAACTCACATGCTATACATCGATCTCTATAAAATGAAACTTTCATTGTTTGCCTGTCATCTATAATTAGAGCATCTGTAGGACAAACACTTAAACAGTACCCACAATGATAGCATAGTTCATCATCCCTGAAAACCCTGTCTTCAAGGTTTGATATCTCAACACCATTTTCTTTTAAGTATCCAATACCGCTATTGTAAGAATTTTCTGTACCAACCAACTCCAGTATCATCAATCCTTCTTTTTTTGGTGATATCTTTGCTTCCATTACATTGAATGTTAAATCAAATTTTCTTGATAGTTCACAGATTACTGGCTTGCCCGCTGCTTTTTTTGAAAATTTCAATAAAACTTTTTTTGCTATCACTATAATCCTCCTATTTCTATATCACCCCAAAAAGCCACTTTCTCATTACAAACAAAACAACAACCGACGGTTTCTTTGTATTTTCTTGCTAGATCAACAGCTTTTTGAAGATCTTTGTCGTTTTTTATTATATTACCACAAGCACTTGCCAGACAATCACTAAAATATGCATCGTGCGAAATAATAAGTGAAACATCACTTGCACCAAATGATAGAGATGGACCCACTTTTGCGCTAGAGGTGCAAATGCCGTATGGTTTATTAGATTTTTTCAATATTATATTAAGATCATTCAACGGATTATCTTTGCCTACATATAAACCTAAACTTGCATCTCTATTAAGCTTTAAGAAAATATCACCACCATTTTCTACAATACATTCATTGCAATATTGCAGAAGAACTTTGCCTACTTCTTGTGATACAGCTCCAGCCACACAAGCCATTGGACCAACGTCTACATCAGAAGAAGCTTTAATCATTTTTTTAACAATATCTGGTGCATTTTTATCTTGTTTTATTGGCGATAGGGAAACAAGAAATACCCTTGATTTTAAGATATAGTTTTCTAAATCTTTTCTTATCTTATACAATGTATCAAATGCAATAGTTTTTAAGTCTCTGCAAGTTTTTATAAACAAATTACTCTCTTTAATAGTTATCTCAAAAGCATATAAATCGTTTTCAACAGCTTGTCTATAGAGCCTTAACATTTTACATATTTTAGAGGCTCGTAATCTTTGGATTGCCCAATTAAACAAGAAGGTGATGTAAGATAAAACTTGCCTTCTAAAATCCATTTTTTTAACTCTTCAGCAATTTCCATGGCCATATAGTAGCTAGAAAGCGGTGTTGTAGGAACTTCTTTGCCATTAATTACAATCCTACCATTTCTCAATTCTTTGTATGTTACAAGACCGTATGTTTTGCTTATTTTGTTTGGATAATCATAGCCATAGTCATAAACATATGCCTGTATATCTTCATCGCTAACACCGCAAAAAAAAGCCATTTCTTCATTGATTATCGGTATAGGTATACCAATGCCTAGGCTTAATGAAACGCCATAACCTAATATAGATGCACCTTTTATGTATTTCGTGTTCATTTGCTTCATGTCACCAATAACTGCCAGCGTACCTGCACCTGATTTTGGCAAACCCCTTTCGTTTCTTTCTACATCCGGGTCATGTTGAGTACCCTGGTAGATTACATAACCTATCCCACCACCTAAGAATATTCTTGTACCTATGCCTATTGTCCTGTAAAACGGGTCATTAAATAACGGAGATAGCTCTCCTGCCGAAGAATACGTGGCATTGCTTATATTTGGTTTTAATGCACCCATATATGTATAAATTATTTTATCTGTAGTATTTATAGCAACAGAATAGTTTTGGTAAGCATTGCGCGGGTTTAATAATGTAGCATCCCTTAAATCAGCAATAGTAATTTCTTTTTCAAATTCTTTAGCCGGATAGCAATCCGTGCCATAACCCTCCCCTCTAATTAATACTTTTCCCCCAGCTATCAAATCTTCAATTACATGACCACCACCATAATTAAATCTACCAGGGTGTATGCTATTTAATGGGTCGTTTTCTTTTACAGCTGTTGCTCCAAGGTAGCAATCAACAGCAGCTACACCACCGTATGCTTCCACATCATTGAACCATACCTTAGATGCTTTTATTTTTGGTTTTGTGTGCCAAAAATTTATTAGTGCACCGCTTGAGCACATTGTACCAAAAGTACCCGTGGTAACAATATCAACTTTTTTTGCAGCCTCGATGCAGCCTTCTTTTCTAATTATATCAATCATTTCTCTTGCATTTACTACCACTACTTCTTTTCTTTTAATTTTCTCATTTATTTCTTCTACTGTTTTATTTACTTTAAATTCCACAGGACACCTCCTCTAAGTAATAAAAGTTAGTATATGACTAACCTAATTATTTGTCAAGTACTAGAAATATTAATTTTCTCAATATTCACTGCTTTACCATTATAAATATTCACATCAATAATACAGGCATTTAATCTTAGATCTTCTTTGCAAACATCAAACCTTGTTGGCATGTATGTTATAAATTTATCAATTATAGCATCTTTTCTAAAGCCTATAACACCACTGTGGCAACCTGTTAAACCAACGTCAGTTATATAAGCTGTGCCGTTTGGTAAAATTTTTTCATCGTTTGTTTGCACATGCGTGTGAGTACCCAAACAAGCACTTACTTTACCATCGCAATACCATCCAAAAGCTTGTTTTTCACTTGTTGCCTCTGCGTGAAAATCTATAACTTTTATAGCTGGAAGTTCTGGATTTTGGGTTATTTGATTAATTAAAATAAATGGATTATCAACGGGATTCATAAAAATTCTACCTAAAAATGTAGCTATAAGAATTTTCACATTATTTTTCTCTATTATAACAAATGACTTGCCTTTTGTATTTGGCATATTAAAAGGCTTTGCAAGTTTGGGCATATTATCAATATTAATAACAATATCTTTTTTATCCCAAACATGATTACCCGTTGTAAAAGCATCAAAGTAAGGTTCAATATAGTCATATGTTTCTTTTGTTATACCAAAACCACCAGCAATATTTTCTATGTTGGCTATTGATATATCATAAAAATAGTTATTTTTTAAATAATCAAGACTATCTATGACTATTTTTCTACCTGCATCTCCAACTATATCTCCTACAAACAAAACACGCACTTTATCAGTTTGCATATTCAATAGCCCTAAGTTCTCTTATAGCAACTACTTTAACCTGTCCAGTATAAGTCATATTTTCTTTAATCTCATCGGCTATTTCTTTTGAAGTCAGGTATGCATCATTGTCGTTTGTAAATTGATCTTCAATTATTACCCTTAGTTCTCTCCCAGCTTGAATTGCGTATGCATTCTTGACATTTTTGTACTTTTTGGCAATTTTTTCCAACTCTTCCAGTCTTTTAATGTAGTTTTCTAAAACTTCCATTCTTGCGCCCGGTCGTGCAGCACTTAGCGTGTCTGCAATTGATACAAGAACACTTTCTATACAATTTGGTTCTACCTCGCCGTGATGAGACATTATTGCGTTTATTACATATTCATTCTCGCCATATTTTCTCGCGATTTCTGCACCTATTGTCGTGTGAGAACCCTCCATTTCTTGATCTGTAGATTTTCCTATATCGTGCAACAATCCAGCTCTTTTTGCCAACTTTATATCAAGCCCAAGTTCTGCTGCCATAATACCAGACATATAAGCTACTTCAACTGAATGGGCCAAAACATTTTGCGTGTAACTCGTTCTATATTTCAACATAGATAAATGCCTAATAATTTCTGGATGTAAATTTTCTATGCCTAAGTCGAATATCAAAGATTTAACTTCCTCAATAGCTTCCTGTTCTAATTCCTGCTTAACTTTTTCTACCACTTCTTCGATACGCGCAGGATGTATTCTACCGTCTTGTATTAATTTCTCTAGCGTTACTTTAGCAATTTCCCGTTTTTTAGCATCAAAACTCGAGATTACTACTACTTCTGGAGTATCGTCAATAATTAAATCTACACCTGTTTCCTTTTCAAAGGATCTGATATTTCTACCTTCCCTGCCTATAATTCTTCCTTTCATCTCGTCATTTGGTAAACTAACAGTAGATATTGTTTTTTCCATAACAAACGTACTTGCCATCTTTTCCATTGTAAGACTTAAAATCTTCTGAGATATTTTTTTGGCATTTTCATTAACTTCTTCTTCAATTTCTCTAATTTTTGAAATAGCTTCTTTTTTTGCCACTTCTTCAATCTGTTTAATCAAGTATGCTTTGGCATCTTCTGTTGTCATATTGGCAATTTCTTCAATTTTATGCTTTTGCTCATCAATTAAACTTGTCAGTGTAGAATTCTTATTATCTAAGTTTTGCTCTTTTTCCTTTAATTCGTCAAGTTTTTTATTCAATTGTTCCTGTTTGTTATCCAATTGATACTGTTTTTTATCCAATGTTTCTTCTTTAGCCTGAAGCCTTTTTTCCCATTTTTGAATTTCTTTTCTTTTTTCTCTGATTTCTTCATCAATCTGGTTTTTTGCTGTAAGTGTATAATCTTTAATATCAATTTCGGCTTT
>NZ_JBMFGQ010000012.1:29141-36884 GCF_049977265.1 Desulfurella sp.
TCTTGTTTGTTGCAACAACTTATCATAAAAACCCATACCGTACCCTATGCGATAGCCTCTTTTATCAAATACTAAAGCTGGTACTATAAAACAGTCAATTTGTTTTTTAAATGCGTATGTGGCGCAAAATGGTTCTAAAACTGAAAAATTATGCTTTTTAAAACAATTTGATTTTGCAATACGCAAAAAACTACCATACATTTTTGTGAAAAGCACTTCATAATTTTTGGACAATAAAGGATAGTTCGGTTCAACTTCATTGTTAATAGGTTTGTATGAAACTATCTTTTTGATATTCTTAGTTTTCAAAAAAGCTACTAATTTTTTTGATATAAGCAGGCTTTTTGTTGATACAAACTTTCTAGAAACAAGTTTTCTCTCGTTTAATGCTCTCTGCCTTAATGCTTTTTTTGTATATTTATAAACTTCCATTGTTAACTTCTCTAAATTTATATTAAAGCCTAGGGTGCCGTGTGCAGGATTTTCCTAGAACCTAGCAATGATAAGTGGGTACCTCGAAAATAGCCTTGCTAAGCACTTTTTCAAACGCCACAAGGCTACCTAATGCTGGCCCCCCATTGTTAGGTGTTGGCTCTAAGGAAAAATTGCATCACGAACACCCAAGGCCAATTTAAACTAACCTAAAACCTAAGCCTATTATATCAAAAAAAATAGAAATTTCAACATCACACAATACTTTTAATATCGCTTTGCGATAATATCTGTATATTATTTGTAACACAACATTTTATGGTTTCTTCTAAATTAGAAACTTTTATTATCATCACAGCATAATCTTTTATTTTTGCAGAAAATCCATACATATACTCTATATTAATATTACTTTCTTTGAGGGCTTTTAAGACTTTTGCTAGCGATCCAGGCCTGTCGCTTATAGTTATGGCCAAAACTTCAGTTAAGCTTGCAGTAAAACCATTTCTATTTAGAATTTCATGCACTAATTCGGGATCTTCGCAAATAAACCTTACTATACCAAAATCCGATGAATCAGCAAGGCTTATGGCTTTTATATCAATGTGATTATTACCCAATACCTCAACTACATCCAGTAATCTACCAGGTTTATTTTCAACAAAAACGGATATTTGATTTAATCTTTTCATGATTTGCCTCTATATTTTTCTTTTATCTATTACTCGCTTGGCCTTTCCTTCACTACGCTGTATAGTTCTTGACTCAACAAGTGTCACTTTGGTTGTAATACCCAATAGATCCTTTATATCCTTTTGAATCTGATTTTGTATATGCTGAAGCCTTTTAATTTCATCAGAAAAAACTTTACTGTCAACTTCTACCTGGACTTCAAGCGTATCCAAATTATTGACTCTATCAACAATCAACTGATAGTGAGGTGCAAGGCCTTCAATTTCCATCAAAACTGATTCTATCTGGCTTGGAAATACATTTACACCCCTTATAATTAACATATCATCACTTCTGCCTAATATTTTTTGTATTCGCCTATGAGTTCTGCCGCACTTACATGGTTCTTTTATAATTCTTGTAATATCTTTTGTTCTATACCTAATAATTGGCATAGCCTGTTTTTTTATAGTGGTAATAACAAGTTCACCTTCCTGGCCATCTTCTAATGGTTCCAGTGTTTGCGGATCTATTACCTCTGGTATAAATGCATCTTCCCAAATATGCAAGCCTTCTTTTGCTTCACACTCAATTGCTACACCAGGGCCCATTATCTCGCTTAAACCATAGATATCCATAGCGTTTATTCTGAGTTTTTCTTCCAATTTTTGACGCATATTTTCACTCCAGGGTTCAGCCCCAAAAACGCCCACTCTTAAATTTATCTTATCAAGTAAACCCATTTCTTCAATTGTATCTGCAAGCAGCTGAGCATAAGAAGGTGTAGCTGTTAGAACAGTTGACTTAAAATCCACCATAATCATGATTTGCTTTTTGGTATTGCCACCAGATATAGGAATTACCGCTGCACCTAATTTTTCTGCACCGTAGTGGGCACCTAATCCTCCTGTAAACAAACCATAACCATAAGCATTTTGTATAATATCTTTATCCGTTACACCGCAAGCAACAAAAGATCTAGCCATCAATTGAGCCCATTCTTCAATATCAGCTTTAGAATAACCAACAACAGTAGGTTTACCCGTTGTTCCACTTGATGCATGTATGCGAACGATTTTGTTAATAGGCATACTAAACATACCATAGGGATAGCTTTCTCTTAAATCATCCTTAGTAGTAAATGGTAATTTATGTAAATCTTTTAGAGATTTTATATCGCCTGGTACAATATTTGCTTTTTTAAATGCTTCTTTATAAAAAGGCACAAGAGAGTATACGCGCTCAAGTGTCTGCTGCAGTCTTTTAAATTGCAGAGCTTCTAGGGCTTCTCTTGGTAGGGTTTCAATTTCATCATCATATATCATTAAGACAACCCTAAAAGTTTATCAATTTTTGCTTTATCAAAACCTACAATAGCCCTTGAGCCAATAAGTACTACAGGCACACCGGTTTGACCAGTCATTCTTACCATATCCTCAGCTGCTTTTCTATCTCTTGAAACATCTACATCTTTAAAATTAATACTGTTTTTCCTTAAATAGTCCTTTACCCTTGTACACCAAGGACAGCTTGGAGTAGAAAAAACAACTACACGCGGTTGTTTTTTTATTGTATCTTTTTGAGTACTTTCCATAATAAATTACCTCCTTTTTTGTTTTAGAATATATACATTTTGTAGCTATTGTCAATCGTGTGAGTTTATCACTTTATAATAACTTTGTTAACTTTTTTAATTTTCGTATATTTAAAATACATATTAAAATTTAGTTTACTTTTGTGACATTAAGTATATAATTTAACATAACTAGTATAAAAAAGGAGGATATTAAATGAGCGAAAGTGGCTACAAAAGCTGGCAAGAAAAAACCTTAACACCTTATATCAAAAAAAACCCAACAAGAAAAGAAAGGTTTAAAACAAGCTCTTACCTTGATATGAAGGATTTATATACAGATTGTGATGTAAAAGATTATGAACAAAACTTATCGTATCCTGGTCAGTACCCTTTTACAAGGGGCCCATACCCCACTATGTATAGAGGTCAATTTTGGACAATGAGGCAATATGCAGGTTTTGGTACAGCAAAAGAATCGAATGAACGTTATAAATATTTATTAAAGCAGGGCCAAACAGGCTTATCTGTTGCTTTTGATTTGCCTACACAGATTGGTTATGACTCAGACTCGCCTATGAGCGAAGGAGAGGTTGGTAAAGTTGGTGTAGCCATAGACACAATAGATGACATGGAAACTTTGTTTAAAGATATTCCACTTGATAAAGTGTCAACTTCTATGACAATTAACGCTACAGCTTTTATATTGCTTGCTATGTATATAGTTGTAGGCAAAAAGCAAGGTGTGGATAAAAAACTTTTGCGTGGTACTATACAAAACGATATTTTAAAAGAATATATTGCACGCGGTACATATATTTATCCACCAAAACCTTCAATGCGCATTATTACAGATATTTTTGAATATTGCGCAAAAGAAGTGCCAAAATGGAATACCATTAGTATTTCTGGCTATCATATAAGAGAAGCAGGTTCTACTGCAGTACAAGAAGTAGCGTTTACTTTAGCAAATGGTATTGAGTATGTTAAAAGTGCCATTGAAAAAGGTTTAAATGTAGATGATTTTGCTGGAAGGCTATCATTTTTTTTTAACGCACACAACGATATTTTAGAAGAAGTTGCAAAATATAGAGCAGCAAGGCGCATGTGGGCAAAAATCATGAAAGAACGCTTTAAATCAAAAAATGAAAAATCACTAATGCTACGCTTTCACACACAAACAGGCGGTTCTACGCTTACTGCTCAACAGCCAGAAAATAACATTATACGGGTTACACTGCAAGCACTTGCGGCTGTACTTGGTGGCACGCAAAGTCTTCATACAAACTCCATGGATGAAGCCCTTGCTTTGCCTACAGAAAAATCAGTTCGCATTGCTCTTCGTACCCAGCAAATAATAGCCTATGAATCAGGTGTTGCCAATGTGGTTGATCCACTTGGTGGTTCATACTACATAGAAAGCCTAACAGATACTATAGAAGAAAAAGCATGGGAATATATAAATAAAATTGACGAGCTTGGTGGTATGGTAGCTGCCATTGAACAGGGATTTGTACAAAAAGAAATTCAAGACTCAGCTTACCACTATCAAATGGACATAGAAAACAAAGAAAGAATCATTGTAGGCGTTAATAATTTCCATATAGAGGAAGAACCTCCAAAAGATTTGCTTAAAGTCGATCCTTCGCTAAGGTTTGAGCAGGTAAAAAATCTTGAAAGAGTTAAATCTCAGCGTGACAATGAAAAAGTTTTAAAAAGTTTAAATACGCTAAAAAACACTACTAAATCAAGTGACAATGTTATGCCAATCGTTATTGAGTGCGTTGAAAATTATGCAACCTTGCAAGAAATTGCCGACACTTTAAGAAAAGAGTTTGACGAGTACAAAGAAAGCGTAGTGATTTAATGGAGGTAAGATGCAAAAAGTCAGAATTTTAATAGCAAAACCAGGCCTGGATGGTCATGATAGAGGTGCTAAATTTGTTGCAAGGGCATTACAAGAGTTTGGCTATGAAGTAATTTACACTGGCATAAGGCAAACACCAAAACAAATTGCACTTGCTGCTGTCCAAGAAGATGTAGATTTTGTAGGTTTGAGTTTGCTAAGTGGTGCTCACAATGAATTATTTCCAAAAGTAGTTGAAGAATTGCACAGTGCTGGCGCAGATGATATTATAGTTTTTGGAGGCGGTGTAATACCTCAATCGGATATAGAATCTTTAAAATCAAAGGGAATAAAAGCAATTTTTGGTCCTGGTACTTCTATAAAAACAATTGTGGATTTTATTGAAAATGAATCAAAATCAAGAAATTCAAAAATTAGTTGATGGTGTTTTAAAAAGGAATATTCGCTTCATTGCAAAAGCTATTAGCTTTGTTGAAAACTTGAGATACGAAAATAAAAAAGATTTTTTACAAACTATATTTTCCTATACAGGCAATGCAAAAATTATTGGCATTACTGGCTCACCAGGGGCTGGAAAATCTACAATTACAGACAAATTAATCAAAGCTTTTAGAAATAATAACAAAAGTGTTGCGGTTTTAGCAATAGACCCAAGCAGTCCATTTACAAAAGGAGCTTTACTTGGCGATCGTATAAGAATGCAAAATCACACCACTGACCCATCTGTCTATCTAAGATCAATGGCTTCACGCGGTGCACTTGGTGGTTTATCTCAAGCTACAAAAGATGCCATCAAGGTTTTAGATGCAGCGGGCTTTGATGTAATTATTGTAGAAACAGTGGGTGTTGGTCAAAGCGAAATTGATATAGTAAAAGTTGCAGATTGCGTTGTGCTGGTATTTGCACCTGGCTTTGGCGATGAGATCCAGGCTATGAAAGCAGGCGTAATGGAAATTGCAGATATTTATGTTGTAAATAAAGCTGACAGAGACTTTTCTCAAAAACTGTTTAGAGAAATATCAAATATTATCAATTTAAGCTTGAAACAACCAAAACCTCCCATATTAAAAACCATTGCTACAGAATCTTTTGAACAAAGCAATATAGAAAACCTAAAAGATGAAATATTGCGTTTTTTAAGCAATGCAAAAACTTCTAATAATTTTGATAAAAAAAGGAAATTATCTGTAGAATATGAATTGGTCGAAACACTCACGTCTGTTTTAATTAATAAAATAATGTTGAAAAAAAACATTAAAGAGTTCTTTGACGATAAATCAATTGATAAAATTTACAAAAAAGAATTGAATCCATACGAAGTAATAGATAAAATTATGGAGGCAATATGAAAAGCATAGATCACATAGGCATAGCAGTTAATAATTTAGGAGAGGCAATAGAAATTTATAAAAATATACTGGGTTTTGAGTACTTAGGTGAAGAAACAGTAGAAGATCAAGGCGTAAAAATCGCTAAATTTGATTGTAATGGTGTTCATTTAGAATTTTTAGAACCAATATCAGATAATAGCCCAATAAAAAAATTTTTGGAAGCAAAAGGAGATGGGATTCATCATATAGCATATAAATGTGACAATATAGAACAAACAATTGAATCCTTAAAAGAAAAAGGTGTAAAAATGATTAACGAAAAGCCAAAACAAGGCTCAAACAACACACTGATTGCATTTTTGCACCCAAAATCAAGTATTATTTTAACAGAACTAGTGCAAGGAGGATAATATGGAACCAACAAAGATTGTTGTAATAGGAGCAGATGCAGCTGGTGCAAGCGCTGCAAGTCAGGCAAAAAGAAGACAAAAAGACGCACATGTTATTATGCTTGAAAAAACTCAGGATGTTTCATACGGTGCTTGCGGTATGCCATATATAATAGGCTTAAAAAAAGATATGGAAGAAGTTATATCTCTAAGCGCGAAAGAAATTAGAGAAAAGCGAAACATAGATTTAAGGCTAAATGAAGAAGCAATTGGTATTGATACAAAAAAACGCGTAGTTTTGGTGAAAAATAATCTCTCAAACCACCAATATGAGCTTAATTATGATAAATTAATTATTGCTACAGGGGCAAAAAGTAACTTGCCACCTATCAATGGAATAACAAACGAAGGCGTTTTTTCCCTAAAATCATTGGAGGATGGAAGAAAACTAAACAAATATCTAATAAGCGAAAATTGTAAAAAAGCAGTTCTTATAGGTGGGGGATTTATCAATTTAGAACTTGCAGACAATTTAAAAAAACGCGGCTTAGAAGTTGTAATTTTAGAAAAATTAGATAATATTTTGCTAGAATATACTGATGAAATAAGACAAAAGGCTATTGAAGAATTACAAAACAATGGCGTAAAGCTAATTTGTTCTGTTGATATAGAAAAAATAGATTCACCTCTCAAGGTGATAACAAACAAAGGCACATTTGAGTGTGATGTTGTTAATGTATCAACTGGGTTTAAACCAAATACAGACTTTTTGATTGGTAGTGCTTTAAACTTCTTCTCAAACAATGCAATAGATGTTGATCAAAAAATGAAAACTAATATTGAAGATGTTTTTGCCTGCGGAGATTGTGCAGCTATTTATCATAAAATATTAAAGAAAAACATCTATTTTCCTTTGGGTACAAATGCAAACAAGCAAGGTCGTATTGCAGGCATAAACGCGACAGATGGCAATGAAGTCTTTGAAGGTATAACAGGTACTTCTGTGTTTAAATTGTTTGATCTTGGAATAGCAAAAACTGGATTAAGCTTAAAACAAGCACAAGAGGCTGGATTTGAACCAAAAATTACAACTATTGTTGCGAATGAAAAAGCACATTATTTACCAAACAATAAGGAAATAATAGTTTCACTTATAAGTGATATAAAAACAAAACAGCTGCTTGGTGCTCAAATTTGTTCTTACGATGGAATTTTAAGGATTAATGCTTTGTCTGTTGCAATATATGCAAATTTAAAAGTTAGTGAAGTTAAGTATTTAGATTTTGCATACTCGCCACCATACAGTGCGGTATGGGATGCTGTACTTATTTGTGCAACTCAAGCAGACAAATGATTTATTAAATTAAATTAAAAAAAGTTGAATATATTAAGGAGGAAAATTGATGGAAAACAGTAAAACTCTCAAGCAGGAAGCACTAGACTACCATAGCATGGAAAAACCAGGCAAGATAGAAGTAA
>NZ_JBMFGQ010000013.1:0-36561 GCF_049977265.1 Desulfurella sp.
GGAATAAGAAAATTAAAAAATTTGACTTGACAAAGGGGTACAGGTTAAGAAGTTGAAAACTGTTTAAATTAATTGTATAATAAATATGTGAAAAAAAATTTATTATAAAGAGGGTTTGAATGAGTGAAGTTGTTTTGGAAACTAATTTAGGAGATGTAAATCTTTTAAAAAGAGGCAAAGTTAGGGACGTTTACGAAATTGAGGAAAAATTACTTATTGTTGCAACAGATAGAATATCGGCATTCGATGTAATTTTACCAAATGGAATAACAAATAAAGGGGAAGTGTTAACACAGATCTCTTTGTTTTGGTTTGACAAAACAAAAGATATCATACAAAACCACATAATAAGCGCTGATATAAATGAGTATCCACCTCAATTAAAGCAATACACTCAATTGTTACAAAAACGTAGTATGCTTGTAAAAAAAACAGAGCCAATTTTGATTGAGTGCATAGTAAGAGGTTATATTTCTGGCTCTGGATGGACAGAATATAAGCAAACAGGTAAAATATGTGGGATAGAATTGCCGCAAAATTTAAAAGAATCTCAAAAGTTACCCGAACCTATCTTTACACCTAGCACTAAAGCAGAAAGTGGCCATGATCAAAATATAACTTTCGAGCAAATGTCCAATATGATTGGAAATGATATCGCATCTCAAATAAAAGATATTAGCTTAAAAATATACGATAAGGCAAGCCAGTACGCATTAGAAAAAGGCATCATAATAGCCGATACAAAAATGGAGTTTGGTTTTTATAATGGTAAGCTTATGTTAATTGATGAGCTGCTAACACCCGACTCATCCAGATTTTGGCTTGTGGAAACTTACAAAGAAGGTCAACCTCAAGACAGCTTTGATAAACAAATTGTAAGAGATTACCTTTTAACGCTTGATTGGAATAAAACATATCCAGGACCAGTCCTACCTGATAATATTGTTGAAAAAACTGCTAAAAGATACAAAGAAATATTAGAAATGATTACACGATAAAACTAAATTTTCTTGCTTATCTTATCGTATAAGATAAGCAAGATTCCTACCGTAATAAATGAATCTGCAAAATTAAAAGCTGGATAGTGATATGTTTTTATGTAAAAATCAAAAAAGTCCAAAACATAGCCATGCACGATTCTATCGTATAAATTGCCTAAAGCTCCACCAGCAAGCATAGTTAAACCAATGAATAACGTTTTGGATGTGTTTTCTTCAAACATAAAATAAAATGCAATAATTACAACGATAGCGCTTATTGCTATCAAAAATATAAATCTGTATATCCCGCTTAAGTGGGCTAAAAACCCAAACGCTACACCAGTATTTTGTACGTAAACCAAATTAAAAAAATTAGGTATAATTGTAATAGTATGATTTATAGTAACTTTTGCCAGATAGTGTTTACTAATCCAGTCTATGGCAAAAAAAAGGAGCGTCAAAGACACCCCAAAAAAATATTTATGCTTTTTTAACATTTATTTATTGAAATTTGATGAGAGAAATTTTAGCAGCATCGCCTTTTCTAAATCCTATTTTGTATATCCCAACAAATCCACCGTTTCTTTCTGTATATTTAGGAACAATATCAACAAGTAGTTTTTTAACTGATTGTTTATGAGGCAATCTTGACAGCAAAAGTCTTCTTGAAGAAAGTGTATTTTTTTTACCGATTGTTACAAGCTTACTTACAAATCGCGATAGTTCTTTTGCTTTTGCATCGGTTGTCTTTATTTGGCCATGTTCAATCAAAGCAATAGCTAAATTTCTAAGAAGTGCTTTGCGCTTTTCGCTATCAATACTTAATGTTCTATAAGCCTTTCTATGTCTCATTATTCTTCGCTCCTTTTTATAGCTTCTTCCATTCGTTTTATATATTTTTCATCGAATGTCATACCTAAACTTAAACCCATTTGTTTTAAAGCAGCTTTAATTTCTTTAAGTGACTGTTTACCAAAATTTCTCGTGTTAAGCAAATCTAGGTCTGTCTTTTGTACCAGTTGCCATATATACTTTATGTCATGATTTCTCAAACAGTTAGAAGCCCTTACATTTAATTCAAGATCTTCTACCGTTTTTAAAAGATTTTCATCTATTTCCTCGTTAGTATCACCATACCCTAAATCTGGCTCTGGTTCTTTAAAACTACCCATAAAAAGCTTAAAATGAGAGTTTAAAATGTAGCTTGCCTGTCCTAGAGCCTCTTTTGGAGTAATGCTACCATCAGTTTCAACATCCAAAACAAGCCTCTCGTAATCGTAAAAACCTCTTTCCATACTTTTATTTGCACTAAAAGACACACGTCTTATTGGAGTAAATAATGTATCAATAGGTATATAGCCTATTTCTTTGTTTGTAGTCTCTTGGTTTGACTGCTTATATCCAACACCTTTTTTTAAGTATATTTCTGCTTTAAACTCAGCGTCATCATTTAACTGAGCAATATAATGGTTTGGGTTAATAAGTTTCAAATCTGATGTTAATACTATATCGCTTGCCTTCAAAACGCCAGGACCATTTTTATTTATTGTTAAAATACGTTCTTTAAAATTCTCTGACAAATTTTTAAAGACAACTTCCTTGAGGTTTAAAATTATATTTATTACGTCTTCTTTGACACCACTTATACCACTGAACTCATGCTCAACACCGTCTATTTTAATGCCAACTATACCAATACCTTGTATCGATGAGAGCAATACTCTTCTTAGGGCATTGCCAATAGTAGTAGCAAAACCTTCATTAATAGGCTCTAATATAAATCTTTCATGCCTTTCATTTATGCGCTCAACTTTAATTTCTTGGGGCAACTGTAAATATTCAAAAATATCATTACTCATAATCCAACCTTTCTTTAATCTTATCTTGAATAAAGCTCAACTATCGTATCAGCTTTAAATGGTACCCTTATATCCTCAATAGATGGTATATCTAAGATTTTAACGGACAAATTACCTACATCCAAACTTAACCATGGAGCAATACCAGATTTATAAGCATAATCAATTTTATCTTTTAATTCTTGAGAATTTTTAATTCTTTCACTTACTGTTATTACGTCATTTTTGGATACAATAAGTGATGGTATGTTAGTCTTTTTGCCGTTTAGTATAACATTTCCGTGGCTAATAAGCTGTCTTGCTTGCTTTCGAGACACAGCAAAACCTGACTTATACAAAACATTATCCAATCTACATTCAAGTATTTTAACTAAATTTTCACCGGTTTGACCAGGCATTTGCTTTGCATTTTTAAAATATCTTCTAAATTGTCGCTCAAGCGCACCATAATATGTTTTTGCTTTTTGTTTTTCCATTAAATGTTCTGTATAATTTTTTAATTTTCTTCTTGATGATTTGTCTTTACCGGGTGGATACGGTGACCTCTCAAATGCACATTTTTCTGTAACACACCTATCACCTTTTAAAAATAATTTTAAACCTAGCGCTCTGCATCTTCTGCATAGTGGACCATTATAAACTGCCATAATCTATCACCTCAAACTCTCCTTTTCTTTGGTGGTTTACAACCATTATGCGGTATAGGTGTTATGTCTTTTAAAGACTTAACCTTCAACCCAGTTGATTGCAAAGCCCTGATAGCAGTTTCTCTACCGGATCCAGGACCTTTTACGCGCACATCAACTTCTTTCATTCCCCTTTGTGCAGCAATTTTACCTGCTTGTTCAGCAGCCATTTGTGCGGCAAAAGGCGTACCTTTTCTTGTACCCTTAAAACCCACACTACCAGATGTTGACCAGCAGACTACATTGCCATCTTTATCGGTAATACTGACTATAGTATTATTAAAAGTAGACTGGATATAAGCAACACCATTTACACTGACTTTTTTAACTTTTTTCTTCTTAACTTCAGCCATTCAATTTCTCCTTAAAGTCCATTAATGTTTACCTCCCACTGTCTTTTTTCTACCTTTTCTTGTTCTAGAATTTGTTCTTGTCCTTTGACCCCTCACAGGTAGACCTTTTCTATGTCTGAGACCTTTATAATTTCCTAAATCCATCAATCGCTTAATATTCATTCCAACTACTTTTCTTAATTCGCCTTCAATAGTATAGTTGGACAACACAGATCTTAATTTTTGAAGTTCGTCCGGTGTTAAGTCATCTGTCCTAGTATTTGGATTGACATTTGTTTTTTGAAGTATCTCTGCAGCCGTAGATTTACCTATACCATATATATATGTTAAGGCAATCTCTATGCGTTTGTTTTTCGGCAATTCAACGCCAACTAATCGAGCCATTTAACCTCCTAACCTTGTTTTTGTTTGTGCTTAGGGTTCTCACATATAACCCTAATAACCCCTTTTCTTTTTATTATTTTACATTTAGGGCAAATCTTTTTAACAGAAGACCTCACTTTCATTTATCTAACCTCCATTATCTACTTATACCTATAAATTATTCTACCTTTTTCTATACTATATGGTGAAATTTCTAACTTTACCTTATCTCCTGGTAAGATTTTAATAAAGTGCATACGCATTTTGCCTGCAACATGAGCTAAAACTACATGGTTATTATCCAATCTTACTCTAAACATAGCATTGGGTAGTGCCTCTATAACCTCACCTTCAACTACTACTGGCTTTTCTTTCGCCATAAAAATCAATTCTCCTTGCTCAATATTATGGGGCCATCTTCCAAAATAGCTATAGTATGCTCAAAATGTGCTGATGGCAATCTGTCTTTTGTTACAACACTCCAACCGTCTTTTTTTACTTCAATTTCAAAAGAGCCCATATTCACCATTGGCTCAATTGCAATAGTCATACCTAACTGCAATAATATATTTCGGCCTCTGTCCGGTACATAATTAGGCACTTGAGGTTCTTCGTGTAAATTTCTACCAATACCGTGGCCAACATAATCTCTTACTACACTAAAACCATTTAATTCCACATGCATTTGCACCGCTTTAGATATATCAAACAAATAATTGCCAGGGTAAGCCTGTTCTATTCCTTTATACAAAGAATTTTTAGTTACATCCATGAGCTTTTGTTTTATTTTGGATACACTGCCCACACCAACAGTTATAGCTGAATCTCCATAAAAACCATCATAAAACAAACCAAAATCTAAACTTACTATATCACCTTCTTTTAAAAATTTCTTTTTAGAGGGAATACCATGAACAACCTCTTCATTAACAGAAACACACAGCGCGTTTGGAAAACCACCATATCCTAAAAAGGCAGGCTTAGCGTTTAGATTCTTTGAATATTCAACAGCAAGCCTATCTAAATCATATGTTGTTATACCAGGTTTTATTTCTTTTTTCAACATATTCAAAACTTTAGCTACCATAGAATTTACAACGCGCATTTTGTCTATATCTTGTTTCGACTTTAGTGTTATCATCGATTACCTAGTATATCTTTTATTCTGGAAAAAACTTCATCAACTGTACCCAAACCACTTATTGAGCTTAATTTTCCCTGTTTATCATAATATTCAATTAAAGGCTTTGTATGTTCTTTAAAAACTTTAAGTCTATTTTTAACAGTTTCTTTTGTGTCATCGCTTCTTTGAATCAATTTTGATCCACAAATATCGCATATCATATCCTGCTTTGGAGGTTTGTTTTTCAAATGATAAATTGCTCCGCAAGTTGGACAAACCCTTCTTAAAGTTAATCTATCAATAATTTCATCATCTGCAACATCTATATATATTACTCTATTAAGATTTAAACCTTTTTCTTCCATCATTTTATCAAAACTTTTTGCTTGTTCAATTGTTCTTGGAAAACCATCAAGCAAAAAACCATTTATACAATCAGGTTGAGATATACGTTTTTCTATCATTTTTATAATGAGATCATCTGGTACAAGCTCACCTTTTTCCATAAACTGCTTTGCCTTTTTACCCAAATCAGTTTCGTTTTTTACTTCACTGCGTAAAATATCTCCTGTAGATATTTGCACAATAGAGTATTTTTTAATTATATTTTCCGATTGAGTACCTTTTCCTACGCCAGGAGCTCCCAGTAATATCAAAATCACCTATTTACCTCCTTTTTTCAAAAAACCATCATAATTTCTCATGTAAAGATGAGCTTGTATTTGCATTATTGTATCAAGAGCAACCTGCACAACAATCAATAAAGCTGTGCCACCAAAATAAAAGGGTACACTAAAGTGCTGCATTAAAACCCACGGTAATACACAAACAAATGATAAGTATATACCGCCAACAAATGTAAGTCTCGTTAAAATCCAATCTAGAAAATCTGCAGTGTATTTGCCTGGTCTTATGCCAGGAATAAACCCACCGTTCTTTTTAAGATTATCAGCTACATCTTTTGGATTAAAAGCAATTGATGTATAAAAATAAGCGAAAAAGAAAATTAAAATCACATAGAAAACATTGTAAAGCACGCCACCTGGATTTAATAAGTTAGAAATTTTTTGAATAAAAGGAACATTGATAACTTTAGCTATTGTTGCAGGAAAAAGCATTATAGAAGAAGCAAAAATCGGTGGTATAACACCAGATACATTGATTTTAAGCGGAATATAGCTGCTTTGTGCATTGTAAAGGCGTTTTCCAACCATCCTTCTTGGATACTGTACACTCACTCTCCTTTGTGCTAATTCAATAAACACAATTAAAGCAATGACAGCAGCAACTACAATCGTTATAAGTAACAATGCCAGTATAGACATATCACCAGAACTTACCAATTTAAAAGTATTACCTACTGCAGCAGGAAGACCTGCAATAATGCCAGCAAATATAATCAAAGATATACCATTTCCAATACCACGCTCTGTAATTTGCTCGCCTAGCCACATCAAAAATACTGTGCCTGTTGTTAGCGTAATATCTGCAAATATTATAAAACCTATACCGTGCCATATAACAACAGGTGTATTGTTTGGACCATGCATTGATTGCAAACCAATCGCAATACCAATGCCCTGCAACAAAGATATAGCAACGGTTAAATACCTCGTATATTCTGATATTTTTCTTCTGCCAGATTCGCCCTCTTTTTTTAATTTTGCAAGCTCCGGGCTCACAGCCGTAAATAATTCTAAAATTATAGCAGCAGATATATAAGGCATAATACCCAAAGAAACTATACTAAAGTTGCTTATCGCACCACCACTAAAAAGGTTAAATAGACCTAGTGCTGTAGATTGATTTTGATTAACAAGCGCAGCTAGCACATGTGTGTCTACGCCAGGCGTTGGTATGTGCGCTGCTAATCTAAATATAACAAACATTACAAGAGTAAATAACAACCTTTTGTTTAACTCTGGTACGTTAAACATATTAGAGTAGTCTTGCATTAAATAACCTCAAATGTTGCGTTCGCTTGCTCAATTTTGCTAATAGCTTGTTTAGAAAAAGCGTGAGCTCTTACATTTAATTTTTTCGATAAAATTCCATTTCCTAAAATTTTAATTAATTTTTTACCACTTGCCAAACCTTTGTCTATAAGTGTTTCGATTGTCACATCGTCGTTTTCATTAAAATATTTATCAAGAATCTCAACATTTACAACATCGTAATCCACTTTAAAGTTATTGTTAAAACCTCTCTTTGGCAATCTTCTATAAATAGGTGTTTGGCCGCCTTCATAATACACTGGCAAGTGCCCATGACCACTCCTTGCCCTTTCGCCTTTGTTTCCTTTGCCGGCTGTCGTACCATATCCGCTTGCGTCGCCCCTTCCAACTCTTTTGCGCTTCTGTACTATCTTTGGTAATTCAAATAATTGCATACTAATCTCCTTATTCAACTGATTCAACTTCTTCAACTTTGACCATGTAATATAATTTTTTTATCATTCCTCGAATATAGGGTGTATCTTTCCTTAAAACAAATTGATTTGGCCTTTTCAAACCAAGCGATAATGCTACTTTTTTTAATTTATCTTTTTGGCCAATATAACTTCTTGTCATAGTAATCTTAAGTGTCATTGTTTTAATCCCCTTCCCTGTAAAATTTCTTCTCTATTTTTCAAAGATTTCAATGCTTCTATGATCGCACCTGCTAAATTAAATGGATTGTTAGAACCTATAGATTTCGTTACAATATTTTTTATACCACAAGCTTCCAATACCGCTCTTGCAGTATTTCCTGCTATTACGCCCGTACCTGGTTTTGCTGGCTTCAACAAAACAACACCAGCACCTTTCTTAACCTGTACTATATGAGGTATGCTGCCATCTTTTGTTATTGGAACTCTAAACATATCCTTTTTAGCCTTTTCTACGGCTTTTTTTATAGCTTCGGAAACTTCCTTTGACTTACCTAGTGCTATACCAACTTGGCCATTAGAGTCTCCAACTACAACTAAAGCATTAAACCTAAATCTTCTACCACCTTTAACAACCTTAGCAACTCTTCCTATTTTAACGACATATTCTTGCAAAACTTTTTCCACTTAAACCTCCTAAAAAATTAGACCGCCTTCTCTTACAGCATCTGCTAAGGCTTTAATTTTACCATGGTAAACGTAACCGTTTCTATCGAAAACAACATTTGAAATACCTTTTTCAACGGCTTTTTGAGCCAAAAGTAGGCCTACTATTTTTGCTGTTTGAATGTTGCAACCTTTTACTTTGTCTTTAATTGTATTGTCCAAACTAGACGCACTAACAATAGTAATACCGTTTTGATCGTCAATTAATTGAGCATAGATATGATTCAAACTTTTAAATATACATAATCTTGGTTTTTGAGTAGTTCCTCTAATTTTATACTTTAATCTAATTTTTCTTTTTTGTCTTAATTCATTTCGACTTTGTTTCTTTAACATTAAACCTCCTATTTACCTGCAGCTTTACCAGCTTTCCTTCTAACCTTTTCGTTTTTGTACCTTATGCCTTTTCCTTTGTATGGCTCTACTTCTTTGAAAGCTCTAATATCAGCTGCAACTTGACCAACTAAATATTTATCAATCCCTGTTATTATTAGATTGGTACCTGATTTATCAACTTCAACAGTAATACCATCAGGCAACTGATAAAAGATTTCGTGTGAAAAACCCACATTAAGTTTTAACTTTTTTGATTCAACACTTGCTTTATACCCAACACCCTCTATTGTAAGTTCCTTTTTGAATCCATTTGTAACACCGTAAATTGCATTTGCAATCAAGCTTCTATATAGACCATGGAATGCTTTTGCTTTTTTGCTACCTTCATTTATATTTTTTACAACTAAAGTATCATCTTCCTTTATCAATCCAATAAATTCTGGCTTAAAATTCTGTGTTAAAATGCCGCGGGGACCTTTGACTGTAATTTTATCCCCTTCTATGTTCAACTCAACATTTTTTGCTAAATTAATAACTTTTTTACCTATACGAGACATAGTTTCCTCCTAAAAGAGCTCACAAATAAGCTCTCCACCTAATTTTCTTTTTTTAGCCTGATAGGTTGTCATAACGCCCTGGTTGGTTGACACAATACCAATACCTAAACCACTCACAACAGGTTTTATATCTTCACACTTTACATAAATTCTTCTTGACGGCTTGCTTACTACTCTTATTAGACTTAAAGCAGGATTTTTACGTTTTTCATCTGTGTATTTTAATTCTACTCTTATAAGAGACTTAAGAGGTTCAACAATCTCATAGTTTTTTATATAACCTTCCTTTTTCATAATCTCACAAATATTTTTTATAATGCTGTTGCCATATATAGTCACTTCGCTCTTTTTTGTCGAAAGAGCATTTTTGATCATTGATAACGAATCGCTAATTCTATTCATTGTATCTCCTACCAGCTTGATTTGGTTATGCCTGGAATTTCTCCGCGTGATGCTAAATTCCTAAAACAGATTCTGCAAATGCCAAAATCTCTAATATAACCTCTAGATCTTCCACATATATTGCACCTATTTTTAACCCTTACTTTAAATTTTGGATTTTTTTTAGTTTTTTCAATCATAGCTTTTCTAGCCATTAAACCTCCTAACTTACTTTAGCAAAAGGCATCCCGAATGCCTTTAGTAGCTCAAAAGCCTCTTCATCAATTTTAGAAGTAGTAACAAACGTTACACTAATACCATGCATTTTTAAAATTTTATCGTAATTAATTTCTGGAAAAATCAACTGTTCTGTAATGCCAACGGTATAATTCCCTCTTCCATCAAAATGTTTCCTGGAGATTCCCCTAAAGTCCCTAATTCTAGGTAACCCAAAGCTTATAAATCTCTCTAAAAACTCATACATTCTATCTTTTCTCAATGTTACTTTGCAACCTATTGGTACGCCTTTTCTTAATTTAAAATTTGCAATTGATTTTTTTGCCCTTGTAACTACACCTTTTTGACCTGTTATTATAGCAAGCTCTTCTAATGCAGAATCAAGTATTTTAATGTCAGTTGCACCTTCTGCCATACCTACATTTAAAACTATCTTATCTAGTTTCGGTACTTGCATAACGTTTTTATAAGAAAATTTCTGCATCATATATGGTATAACATTTTCTTTGTATTGTTTTTTCATATTAACTGTATACAATTTATAACCTCCCCTATCAAATGGTTTCGTTGCATTTTTTGCAAACTCTTACTTTTGTCCCATCATCTAACATTTTGCTAGCTACTCTTGTTGTTTTATTGCAGTGGGGACAAACCAGCATTATATTTGAAATGTTAATTGGTGCCTCTTTTTCAATTATACCACCTTTTGATGTCTGAGTGGCTTTTTCATGTTTTTTTATTATTTTGATACCTTCAACAATAACTCTATTTTTCTTTGGCACAAAAGAAATAATTTTACCCGTTTTTCCTTTGTCTTTGCCAGTCATTACTTTTACCAGGTCTCCTTTTTTAAACCTGGTTTTCATATTAGAATAAACATTAACCATAGCTAACTCCTTATAGTACCTCTGGGGCAAGAGAAATAATTTTCATAAAGTCTTTCATTCTAAGCTCTCTTACCACTGGTCCAAAAATTCTTGTGCCAATAGGCTCTTTTTGATTGTTAATTATCACCGCAGCATTTTCATCAAACCTTATATAAGAACCATCATCTCTTCTGAATTCTTTTTTGGTTCTAACAATCACGGCTTTAACCACATCGCCTTTTTTTACTTTGCCATTTGGTATAGCTTCCTTAACGGAGGCAACAATAATATCACCAACATAGGCGTATCTTCTTTTAGACCCGCCAAGCACTTTTATGCACATTATCTTTTTTGCTCCAGAATTATCTGCTGATTTTAGCATTGTAAAAGGTTGTATCATAATCCCTCTCCTAGTCCAGCATATCGTTGCAAAATCTTAATTAATCTAAAGTTTTTATCTTTTGATATGGGTCTACAGCTTATAAATTGGACAAAATCACCTACTTTAGCAGAATTTTGTTCATCATGAACCTTAAATTTTCTTGTTTTTTTTATATATTTTTTAATCTTTAGATGTAATTTATATTCTTGAACTCTAACAACAATTGTCTTATCCATTTTATCACTAATTACAACACCTTCACCAACAAATTTACTCATAGTCCTTTCTCCAACAGTTTAGCTTTTGTTAAAATTCTTGCCAAATTTCTCTTTAAAACTTTAATACGTTTTGGATTTTCTAATTGTTCAAATCCTTTTTTCAACCTTAATCGCATTAACTCTTCTCTTATTTTTGATTCTGAATCTTTGAGGACATTTGCATCCATATCTTTTATATCACGCTTTTTCATAACCACTCTCCGCTTTTTACAAATTTTGTCTGAATATTTAACTTAGAAGCGGCCAATTCAAAAGCACTCTTTGCTATCTCCTCACTTACACCGCCGATTTCATACAAAACCCTGCCGGGCTTTATGATACTAACCCACTTTTCTATAGAACCTTTACCTTTACCCATCCTTGTTTCGGCTGGTTTTTTTGTAAGTGGAAAATCTGGAAATATTCTAATCCATACTTTACCTTGATGCTTTAGCCTTCTATTTATGGCAACCCTTGCAGCTTCAATTTGATTACTTGTAATTTCACCTCTGCCTATAGCTTTTAGTCCAAACTCGCCAAATGCAAGCTGGCTTCCTCTTTTTGTCAAACCCTCGACACCATGCCTATTGCGCTGGTACTTTCTAAATTTTGTTTTCTTTGGCATTAACATAAATCTTACTCCTTTAATCCATTACATAGCCTTTAAAGACCCAAACTTTTATACCTATAATGCCAGCGGTTGTCAAACTTTCGGCAAACCCATAATCAATATTGGCTCTAAGTGTGGTAAGTGGCACACGTCCCTCTTTTATCCATTCTGTACGAGCCATTTCTACACCACCTAATTTGCCAGCACACTGAATTTTTATTCCTTGGACACCCTTTCTTAATGCCATATAAGCAGATTTTTTCATAGCTCTTCTAAAATGTGTTCTTTTTTCAATCTGTAATGCTATGTTTTCAGCAATTAGTTGGGCATCTGCTTCAGGAGTATTAACCTCTCTAATATTTATAGTAACTTCAGAATTTGTCAAATTCTTTAAAAATGCTTTGATTTTTTCAACCTCGGCACCTTTTTTACCAATAAGTATACCTGGCCTTGCAGCTAATATATTTAGCGTAAGCTTATTCATTTTTCTTTCTATTTCAATATTTGAAAGACCTGCATAGTACAATTTCGCTTTAACTTCTTTTCTTATTTTTTGATCTTCTAATAATTTCTCTTTGAAATCGTTTTTTGCAAACCATCTTGATGTCCAGTTCTTTATAATACCCAATCTTAATCCAATCGGGTTAACCTTTTGACCCAAGGCTCACCTCCTTTGCCAATACGATTTTTATGTTTGCGGTTCTCTTTAGTATTTTTCCAGCTCTACCCATTGCCATTGGTCTGTATCTTTTTAGCCTTACACCATCATCTACACTTACTGTCTTTATATAAAACTTATTTGGATCTTCACCTTTTTCCAAACATCCAGCAACTGCAGATCCTAAAAGCTTTGAAAGTATTAAGGCACTTTTTTTAGGCATAAGTTTCAATATAGATATCGCTTCATCTGCTTTTTTACCTTTTATAACACCTACTACCTGTCTAACCTTAATAGGCGATATTCGAGCTCTTGATAACTTAACTGTATGCTCCACTATTCTACCCCCATTTTTTTATTCATATATCATTTGCCTATTTTTTTCTGAACAACGCCTTTATGGCCTTTAAAAGTACGAGTTGGTGAAAATTCACCTAGCTTATAACCTACCATATTCTCCGTAACGTACACAGGCACAAATTTCCTACCATTGTGAACGCCAAATGTTAAACCAACAAATTCAGGTATAATAACACTTCTCCTGGACCATGTTTTTATTATTGTTTTTTTACCATCTGCTTTTGCTTCATTTGCTTTTTTAAGAAGCTTTTCGTCTACAAATGGTCCCTTTTTTAATGATCTTGCCATCTAACCCCCTAATTAATTCTCTTAATAATAAATTTATCAGTACGTTTGTTGTGTCTTGTCTTGTAACCTTTTGTTGGTTTGCCCCAAGGGGTTACTGGTGTTCCACCTGTACCAGTTTTTCCTTCGCCGCCACCGTGAGGATGATCAATAGGGTTCATGGCTACACCCCTAACATGTGGTCTTCTGCCTAAATGTCTAATCCTTCCGGCTTTACCATAATTTATATTAATATGATCAATGTTTCCAACCTGGCCGATAGTTGCATAGCAATCGGCCAATATATATCTCATCTCACCACTTGGCAACTTTACGGTAGCATACTTACCTTCTTTTGCCATTAATTGAGCGAATGTGCCGGAACTTCTGGCTAATTTTCCACCGCCGTTTATCTTTAATTCAATGTTATGTATAAAACTACCCACTGGTATTTTCTTTAAAGGTAAAGCATTACCAACTTTTGGTTCAATATTTTCACCAGCTTGCACCTTATCATTAACATTGAGCCCAACTGGCGCTAAAATGTATCTTTTTTCGCCGTCTTTATAAAAAAGTAGAGCAATTCTTGCACTTCTATTTGGATCGTACTCTATGGATTTTACAACAGCTTCAATATTTCTTTTGTCCCTCTTAAAATCAATAATACGATAAAGTTTCCTCATTCCTCCACCACGAAACCTAATAGTTTCATGACCGCTATTGTTCCTGCCGGACTTCTTCTTTAATACAGTAGTGAGGGATTTTTCTGGTACAGTTTTTGTTATTTCGCTAAAATCACTTCCACTAGAAAACCTCATACCGTTAGTTACTGGTTTAAAAAACTTTATACCCATACATTCCCCTTTTATAAGTTTATACTGTAGCCATCTTTAAGAGTGACTACGCATTTTTTACGTGAATTTTTCCTACCAGCTATGCCTTTAAAAATCTTTAATTTCCCATTTGTGTTAATCATATTTACACCATTTACCTTAACATTAAATGTTAACTCAATTGATTTTTTTATTTCAGACTTTGTTGCTCTTTTTGATACATAGAACTCATATTTATTTAATCCTTGCATCATTAATGCTTTTTCAGAAACTACGCGTCCTTGAATAACATCCCACCTATCCATTTGCAAATCTCCTGCTTAATTTTTCAAAAACATTTGTTGTTGTTATAATTTTAGGAAACCTCATTAAATCATATACATTTACACTATCAACATTTCTAATTTCAACCCTTTCTAAATTTCTCAGCGACAAATAAGCATTTTCCATATTTTTGTCCAAAATAAACAATGACTTTTTAGCGTCTAATTTTTTAACAAGATCATAAGCTAATTTAGTTTTTGGTTGATCAAAACTTAAATCATTCAGCAACATAAGGGTTTTTGCCTCAATGTGAGCCATTAAAGCCTCAATAAATGCTTTTTTCTTTTCTTTCTTGTTTATTTTTAATTCAAAATCTGTTTTAGGTTTAGGACCAAAAATTACACCACCACCTCTAAACAGAGGTGATCTTATTGAACCAGCTCTTGCCCTACCTGTTCCTTTTTGCTTCCAGGGTTTTTTTCCACCACCTGAGACTTCACCTTTAGTTTTTGTTGAAGCCGTCCATTGTCTCTTATTAGCAAGCATTGAACGAACAACTCTATTAACTATAACATCCGGTTTTTTAGAAGGTTTATAATCAATTACAAAATCAATCTCGCCAACCTTATTACTATCTTTATCGAAGTATTCAATTATCATATTTATTTCTCCTTTTTGCTTAATAAGGTAACATACGAACCCTTAGAGCCCGGCACTGCACCTGTTACTGCTATGATATTTTTTTCTTTATCTATAAAGGCGACTTTAAGATTTTTGATTGTAACCTTTTCGTTTCCCATATGTCCAGGCATTTTTTTACCTTTTATTACTCTTCCTGGCCATTCTCTATTTCCTATTGAACCAACTCTTCTATTAAACATGGAACCATGACCACCAGGACCACCTGCGAAATTATGCCTTTTCATTACTCCAGCAAAACCTTTTCCTTTAGAAATTCCAACAACGTCTATTTCGTCACCTACATTGAAAATATCAACATAAATTTCCTGACCTAAACTTAAGTCATTTGCAACATTAGACTTGAACTCTTTTAAATATTTTTTTGGCGATACATTAGCCTTTTTTAAATGCCCTAATTGAGCTTTTGTTATTCTATTTTCTTTTGTATCAACAAAACCCACCTGTATTGCATTATAACCATCTGATTCTTTTGTTTTTATTTGCGTAACCACTGCAGACTCTGATTCTAGTATTGTTACTGCAACAGCTAAACCATCTAAAAACATCTTAGACATTCCAATTTTTTTTGCAATTAATCCAATCATATACTACTCCTATAATCTATATATAAAGAGGAAGAGAAACCAAATGGTTTTTACCTCTTTTATATTTTTAAAGCTTTACCTCTACGTCTACACCAGCAGCTAAATCTATTTTCATTAGAGCATCAACCGTTTGTTGAGTTGCTTCATCTATTTCCAAAAGCCTCTTGTGCACCCTCATCTCAAATTGTTCTCTTGAGGCTTTATTAACATGGGGTGATCTTAGTACTGTATATTTTGAAATATCTGTAGGTAATGGTATTGGACCCCTAATTGTTGCTCCAGTTCTTTTAGCTGTTTCTATAATATCTTTCACGGATCTATCCAATAATTTAGCTTCGTAGGCTCTAAGTTTTATTCTAATTTTTTGCGACATTCAAAACATCCTCACTTAATTATCTCAATAACTACACCAGCACCAACAGTTTTGCCACCTTCCCTTATAGCAAATCTTGTTTCTTTTTCAAGTGCTATTGGAGCAATAAGTTCTACTTCCATTTCCACATTATCACCTGGCATAACCATTTCTACACCTTCTTTGAGCTGGACCGTACCTGTCACGTCTGTGGTTCTTACGTAGAATTGCGGTCTATAGCCATTAAAGAATGGTGTGTGCCTACCACCTTCTTCTTTTGTTAGAACGTATACCTGAGCCTTAAATTTTGTATGTGGTGTAATCGAACCTGGTTTTGCAAGAACCATACCACGCTCTACTTCTTCTTTCTTTGTGCCTCGCAAGAGTACACCTACATTGTCACCAGGAAGAGCTTCATCTAGTATCTTTCTAAACATCTCAAGAGAAGTTGCAACAGTTTTTTGTGTAGGCTTTAAACCTACTATTTCTATTTCATCGCCTGTTTTAATTACACCGCGCTCCACTCTACCTGTTACCACAGTACCACGGCCTGATATTGTAAATATATCTTCGATTGGCATTAAGAATGGTTTGTCTGAGTCACGCTCTGGTGTTGGTATATACTCATCTACAGCATTCATTAAGTCTTCTATTGATTTAGTCCATTCATTTTCTGAATCAGACTCTAAAGCTTTTAGAGCACTGCCTCTTATAACTGGGATATCATCGCCTGGAAAGTTATATTTTGAAAGCAATTCCCTTACTTCCATTTCTACAAGATCAATTAGTTCTGGATCATCAACCATATCTACTTTATTTAAAAATACCACTATATATGGCACACCTACCTGGCGGGCAAGCAGAATATGCTCTCTTGTTTGTGGCATTGGACCATCTGCTGCTGAAACAACAAGTATTGCTCCATCCATTTGAGCGGCACCTGTGATCATGTTTTTTATGTAGTCAGCATGCCCTGGACAGTCTACGTGTGCATAATGCCTTTTGGATGTTTCATACTCAACATGAGAAGTATTTATAGTAACACCCCTTTCTCTTTCTTCTGGAGCGTTATCTATTTGAGAGTAATCTTTAAACTCTGCAAAACCTTTTTTGGCTAAAACTTTTGTTATAGCTGCAGTCAGTGTAGTCTTGCCGTGGTCAACGTGTCCAATTGTACCAATATTTACGTGAGGTTTGGTACGAACATATTTTTCCTTTGCCATAATGGAAACCTCCTAAACTTCTTTCTTTATTATCTTTTCTGTTATTGAACCCGGAACTTCTTCATAAGTCGAAAATTGCATTACATAAGTACCACGACCTTGAGTGATGGATCTCAATGTTGTAGCATAGCCAAACATTTCGCCAAGCGGTATATCGGCTCTAATAGCTTTAACACCAGATTTATCTTCCATGCTTTTAATTTTACCTCTTCTAGAGCTTAAATCACCTATTACATCACCTAAATATTGCTCTGGCGTAGAAACTTCAACATCCATAATCGGCTCCAATAAATACGGCTTTGCTACTTTTAGTGCCTCTTTAAACGCCATAGATCCTGCTATTTTAAATGCCATTTCTGATGAATCTACTTCGTGATATGAACCATCAACTAAAGTAGCCACTACATCTATAACTTCATATCCTGCAAGCACACCATTTTCAGCTGCTTCCTTAACACCTTCTTCAACTGCAGGAATAAATTCTTTAGGAATAACGCCACCGATAATTTTATTTACAAATGTTATACCTTTGCCTCGCTCTTGTGGCTCAACTTCAAGCCAAACATCTCCGTATTGACCATGACCACCCGTTTGACGAACAAACTTACCCTGCTTTTTAACTTTATTTTTAATGCTCTCTTTATAAGCAACCTGTGGTTTGCCTGTGTTAACATTGACATTAAATTCTCTCTTGAGTCTATCAACTATAATCTCAAGATGTAATTCACCCATACCAGAGATAATAGTTTGAGCGGTCTCTTCGTCAAATTTAATCCTAAAAGTAGGGTCCTCTTCGGCTAATTTTTGCAAGCCATTGGATAGTTTTTCTTGATCTGCTTTGGTTTTAGGCTCAGCAGCAATTGATATAACAGGCTCAGGAAATACCATTGCTTCCAATACGATAGGTTTATCTTCAACACACAATGTATCACCTGTCGCTGTATATTTTAAGCCAATTGCAGCAACAATATCGCCTGCGTAGGCCTCTTCAATATCCTCTCTCTTATTAGAATGCATCAAAATCAATCTTCCAATTCTTTCTTTCTTGCCCTTTCCAGAATTTAATACATAAGACCCCGATTTTAAAACACCAGAATATATTCTCAAGTATGTAAGCTTACCTACATACGGATCACTTAAAATTTTAAATGCCAAAACACACAGAGGTTCTTTATCATCTGGCAACCTAACTTCTTCATCACCAGATGAATTTTTACCTTTTATACCGCCAACATCTAGCGGCGATGGTAAATATAAATTTATAGCATCAAGCAGCGGTTGAACTCCTTTATTTTTAAATGCGCTGCCGCACATTACTGGCGTACATTTTCCAGACAAGGTGGCTTTTCTGATAGTGCCAATAATTTTGCCTTCTGTTATATCTTTACCATCTAAATAATCTATCATTAATTCTTCATCAAAGTCAGCTATTGTTTCGATTAATTTGGACCTATATTCTTGAGCTAGGCCCAAAAGATCAGCTGGAATTTCTTTTTCACTAAATGTTGATCCAAGCACATCAGAATCCCAGATAATGGCCTTCATCTTAACTAAATCAACCACTCCAGCAAAGCCACTTTCAGAACCAATAGGTATTTGAATCGCAATAGGAGAAGAACCAAGCTTAGACTTGATTTCTTTTAATACATTAAAAAAATTAGCGCCAGTTCGATCCATTTTATTCACAAAAGCAATTCTTGGCACATTGTATTTATTGGCTTGACGCCATACAGTTTCTGATTGAGGCTCGACTCCGCTAACTGCACAAAAAACACCTACAGCGCCGTCTAATACTCTCAAAGATCTTTCTACTTCTACTGTAAAATCAACATGCCCTGGTGTATCAATTAAATTAATTTTGTGTCCTTTCCAAAAACAGACTGTAGAAGCAGATGTTATTGTAATGCCACGCTCTTTCTCTTGTTCCATCCAATCCATTGTAGCTGTACCTTCGTGTACTTCTCCAATCTTATGTGAAACACCCGTATAGAACAAGATCCTTTCTGTTGTAGTGGTTTTACCTGCATCTATATGAGCTATGATACCTATATTTCTAACATTTTCCAATGGGTAAGTTCTACTCAAAATACCACCTCACCACTTATAGTGTGCAAAAGCTCTATTTGCTTCGGCCATTTTATGTGTATCCTCTTTTTTCTTAATTGCACCGCCCCTATTATTGAAGGCATCTAAAATTTCACCAGCCAATTTTTCAAACATTCTTTTTTCGTTTCTTGATCTAGAATAATTTGTCAACCAGCGAATAGCTAGACTGACTTGTCTTTCCCTTCTTACTTCTACTGGCACCTGATACGTCGCACCACCAACCCTTCTTGGCCTGACTTCAAGTTTTGGCATTATATTATTCAATGCTTGCTCAAATACTTCCAATGGATTCTGACCAGTTTTTTCTTTTACTAAATCTAGACTTTTATAAAAAATCCTTTGTGCCAATGACTTTTTACCGTCATACATTACTTTATTTATAGTTTTTTCTATCAATACGCTATTATATACTAAATCACTTGATGATTGCCTTTTATCGGCCTTTCTTCTTCTCATTTACCGCACCTTCCTTCGGTTTTTTTGCTCCGTACTTTGATCTACCCTGTTTTCTATCGGAAACACCGGCAGTATCCAAAGTACCTCTTATTATATGGTACCTAACACCAGGCAAATCCTTAATCCTACCGCCTCTTACAAGCACAATGGAGTGCTCCTGAAGGTTGTGTCCTTCACCTGGAATATAGGACGTTACCTCATATCCTGTAGTTAACTTAACTCTTGCAACTTTTCTCAATGCAGAGTTTGGCTTCTTGGGTGTTGTGGTATATACTCTTGTGCATACGCCTCTTCTTTGCGGACAACCGTCTAAAGCCAATGTTTTTGTTTTTTCTTTAACTTTTTTTCTGCCTATTCTAACTAACTGGTTAATAGTTGGCACCCATTACCTCCTTAAAATATTAGCTTGACTAAATTACCAATAAAACTCTTATTTGTCAAGAATTTTCATCTCAATATTTATATCATCAAATCTTTTCTGTCCAGTTCCTACTGGAATTAGCCTTCCTACAATAACATTTTCCTTTAAACCCTTAAGTGCATCAATTGAACCTGTTATAGCTGCATCGGTTAATATTTTTACAGTTTCTTGAAATGAGGCTGCTGATATAAAACTATCGGTATTTAGTGATGCCTTTGTAATACCTAACAAACTTATTTTGCCAATTGCTGGCTTTTTATTATTTTCTATCGTATATTGGTTCTTTCTTTCAAACACAAATTTATCTACTAAATCTCCTTCAATAAAATCTGTATCACCAGCATCTTCAACAATAATTTTTGACAGCATTTGTTTTACTATAATTTCAATATGTTTATCATTAATTGTAACACCTTGCAATTTATAAACTTGTTGAATTTCGTTAACTAAATGCCATCTCAATACTTTTTCACCCAATATTCTCAAAATATCGTGTGGATTTATGATACCGTCAGTCAAAGGATCACCAGCTTGCACTCTATCACCTGGATATACAAGAATACGTCTATTTCGAGCTATTAAGTATTCTTTTTTTGCCTCACCTTTTCCAATGGTTGATGTGATAATAATCCTTCTTTTGCCTTTAAACTCGCCTGCGTATGAAATAATACCGCTTATTTCGCTAAGCGCAGCAGATTCTTTTGGTTTTTTTGCTTCAAATATATCGTTCAACCTGGGCAAACCACCCGTAATATCGGTAGTTTTTGTTGCCTCTCTAGGAATCTTTCCAAGAGTATCGCCCGGCTTAACATAATCTCCATTTTCTCGTTGTAAAATAATGCCTGGTGGCAAATAATACACAGCTTCTTCATGTGTACTCTCTGATATTTTAACTTTTCCATTTTCGTCAATAATCTCGATTCTAGGTTTTAAATTAACATTTTTGCTTTCTATTATTATATTACTTTTGAGACCAGTAATTTTATCTATATCAACCCTTAATGTAACATTATTTACTATGTCAACAAATTTTACATATCCTTCTGTATCAACAAGCAAAAAGTCCGTATATGAATCCCAATCAGCTATTATTGTGCTTGATAAATAAATAGATGGATCAGATTCCATAACGCGTTTTTTAATCACATCATCATAGCCGGCAATTATTTCTCCACTTTTTACCTTAGCGTTATTTTTTACAAAAACCTTACTACCAATTGATAAATAGTATCGTTTTTTCAGTATTCCTTGTTCATCAATAATCAAAATATGAGCACCGTGTTTATCCACAGTATCATTTTCAAATCCTTCTATTTCTATGAATGATTGACCTTTTAATACAACAAATTTTACTATACCAGCATCACTTGTTCGTACAAAACGTTTGATTGTATCTCTGTCATTTAAATATATTCTAGCGCCATAAGGTAGGTTTTTCGGCACAGAATATACTTCCAAAATCCTGCCAACAAGTAAATCACCTTCTTTTACTGTTTGAGAGTTTTCTATATTAAAAATTAATTTACCAACAACATTAGAATCATTTTGTATGATATCCTTTTCGTTGATAAAATCGATTTTCCTTATATTATAGATCTCTTTGTCATTGTTTATGTTTAATACAAAATCTGTTTTGGTTTGTTCAATTGAAACTATACCACTATTTACTGCAACAATCTGAGGTTCTATAATCAATAAAGCAGCATCCCTTCTACTTAATATTACGTTATTTTTTTCAGAATTTATCGAGGTTCTAAGGTAAAAGTACTTTACCATACCTGCTTTTTTAGTTTCTGCGCTGACTTTTTCTCCTGCTCTTAAAGCAGTACCGCCAACGTGAAAGGTTCTAAGTGTAAGCTGAGTTCCTGGCTCACCAATTGATTGTGCAGCAATAATACCTACAGCTTCGCCAATTTCAATTTTTTTGCCTCTACCTAAATCTCTACCATAACACTTGGCGCAAACTCCATATTTTGCTTTACATGTCAAAACAGAGAATATTTTTACGCTTCTTATGCCAGCTTCAACTACTTTTTCTGCTAACTCTTCTGTAATTTCTTGATTTTCTTTAACAATTAATTCTTGAGTTAGTGGATTTATAATATCCTCTGCGGAAATCCTACCTGAAATTCTTTCCTGAAGCGATTCTATTTCCTCTCCATTGACTATTAAAGCACTTACCTCTAAACCTTCTGTTGTACCACAATCTTCGGCTGTTATAAAAACGTCTTGCGCCACATCAATAAGTTTTCTAGTTAGATAGCCAGCATTTGCAGTTTTTAATGCAGTATCTGCTAAACCTTTTCTTGCGCCATGAGTAGATACAAAATACTCAATTACGTTCAAGCCTTCTTTGAAATTTGACTTTATTGGTGTTTCTATAATATCGCCCGATGGTTTTGTCATAAGCCCTCTAATGCCCGCAAGCTGTCTCATTTGCTGCAAACTACCCCTGGCGCCAGAATCTGCCATCATAAAAATAGGGTTAAAGCTTTCATTAAAAGTGCCACCTAACTTTACCATCATAACCTTTGAGATTTCTTCTGTAACATTATTCCAAAGGTCTACTATTTTATTATAGCGTTCTGAATCTGTTAACAAACCCTGTTCATATTGATTTTGTATCTTTCTTGCTTCTTCCTCGGCACTTTCTATTATACTTGACTTGTCTTCTGGCACTAAAATATCGTCAACAGATATTGAAATGCCAGACCTTGTTGCCATCTCAAAACCTAATTTTTTGACGTTGTCCAAAAAAGCAACTGTTGTTGGTAAATCAGTATTCTTATATATGTAAGTAATAAGTTTGTTTAGGTCTTTTTTACTAAATGTCTTATTTATAAAAGAAAAAGGAACAACTTTCGGCACTATTTCGCTAAATAACACCCTTCCAACGGTAGTGTTAATAACTGTATCTTCTATCTTATATTTTATTTTTGCATTTAAATCTACTACACCATTTTCATAGGCCAAACTTACACTCCAGGCATTTGCAAATATTGCTGATTCACCTTTTGCATTCTCACTTGCTTTTGTCATATAGTATATACCAAGTACCATGTCTTGAGAAGGCACTGCAATAGGATTGCCATGAGCTGGTGATATGATATTTTGAGATGCTAACATTATCACTTTTGATTCAAGCTGCGCTTCAACACTTATAGGCACATGCACCGCCATTTGGTCGCCATCAAAATCGGCATTAAAAGCAGCACAAACTAAAGGATGTAATCGTATTGCTTTTTCGTCTGTAAGAATTGGATAGAAAGCTTGTATAGATATCCTATGCAAAGTAGGCGCTCTATTTAACAATACAGGGTATTCTTTTACTATTTCTTCAAGCAAATCCCATACAATTGGTTCTTTGTCTTCAACAATTTTTTTTGCATTTTTGACAGTCAGTGCATGACCTTCCTCTATTAATTTATTATAAATAAATGGTTTAAATAGCTCATAAGCCATAATTTTTGGCAAGCCGCATTGGTCAATTCTTAGATCTGGACCTGCCACAATAACTGATCTTCCAGAATAATCCACTCTCTTGCCTAATAAATTTCTTCTAAAGCGTCCCTCTTTGCCTTTTATCGTATCGCTTAGAGATTTCAATGGCCTATTGTTAGAAGCCCTCACTACCTGTTTTCTTCTGCCATTATCAATTAAAGCATCTACAGCTTCTTGAAGCATTCTCATTTCATTTCTTACAATAATTGAAGGTGCACCCAATTCTAACAGTCGCTTTAGCCTATTATTTCTATTGATAATTCTCCTGTATAAGTCGTTTAAATCAGAAGAAGCAAATCTGCCTCCTTCAAGAGACACCAGCGGCCTTAAATCCGGTGGCAAAACTGGCAGAACTTTCATAACCATCCATTCTGGCTTATTTGAACTTCTTTTAAATTTCTCAATAAGCTTTATGCGTTTCATAATTTTCTTCTTCTTTAAATCAGAAGAAGTAGCTTCATGCTCTTCTTTAAGCTCATTTAACGCTTTATCTAGGTCTAGATTTTTTAATAAAGTATATATGGATTGAGCGCCCATTTCTGCATTTACTTTTATACCATAGGTTTCTATTGCTTCTTTGTAAGCGCTTTCTGTTAAAACCGTCTTAACTGGAATTTCATCTACTTCGGAATGAACAACAACATATGCTTCATAATAAACTATTCTTTCTAAATCCTTTAATTTCATATCTAGTATAATAGAGAGCATGCTTGGAACACTTTTTAAATACCAAATATGCACAACAGGCACGGCTAATTCAATATGACCCATACGTTCTCTTCTTACACGTGATTCAGTTACTTCAACACCGCATTTTTCACATACTATACCTTTGTATTTAATGCGTTTATACTTCCCACATAAGCACTCATAATCTTTCATGGGACCAAAGATTTTTGCGCAGAAAAGACCGTCCCTTTCGGGTTTAAATGTTCTATAATTGATTGTTTCTGCTTTTTTTACCTCTCCATAACTCCATTCTCTTATGCGTTCAGGGGACGCTAGTTTTATTCTAATGCTATCAAAATCCCTTGATGATTTTGGCTTACTTTTTAAAACGGTAAACATTATACCCCCTATTATCTTCTTCTAACATCTTTTAAAAGCTCTATATCTAAACCTAATGATTGTAATTCTTTAACAAGCACATTAAATGATTCAGGAATACCACCAAGTAAGACTGGCTTGCCTTTAACGATGGCCTCATAAATTTTGCTTCTACCACTTACATCGTCTGATTTGACTGTCAACATCTCTTGCAAAGTATAAGCTGCACCGTATCCTTCTAGCGACCACACTTCCATTTCGCCAAATCGTTGACCACCAAAATGTGCTTTACCGCCGAGCGGCTGTTGCGTCACAAGCGAATAGGGGCCAACGCTTCTTGCGTGAACTTTATCGTCAACCAGATGATGCAGTTTCAATATATACATAACACCTACTGTGACTGGTTCCATAAATTTTTCGCCAGTTAATCCATCATACAAGCTTGATTTAAATGTATCAATTCCTAATACTTTTTTATAATAATCAAAATCAATTTCTTTTGGTCCCTCAAATACTGGCGTTGCAAAATGAATACCGTTCCTCCACTCTTTTAGATAAATATCAAGCAAATCATCACTAAGGCCATCTATAAATGAATCGGCATTGCCCATAAAGATTTGTTTTAAGTGTTGTCTTATTAAGTCTTTTTTGCCCTCCTTGAGCAAGTTATCAATCTTTTTACCTAACCCTTTAGACACCCATCCCAAGTGAGTTTCTAATATCTGACCTAAATTCATCCTTGACGGAACGCCTAATGGATTTAATACTATATCAACAGCAGAACCATCTTCAAGAAATGGCATATCGCAAACAGGCAAAATCCTGGATACTACGCCTTTGTTTCCATGTCTGCCGCTCATTTTATCGCCAACCGATAATTTTCTCTTTGTTGCAATAAAAACTTTTACACTCATAATCACGCTTGGTGGCAGCTCGTCTTCTTTGTCAATTTCTTTCAATTTCTTAGCATATTCATCTTTGAGTATTTTGGCTAACTTCTTATTATGCTTATCGATCTCTTTTACTCTAAGTCTGTTTTTTGGAGAAAGCAATTCTTTTATTTGACTTTCATCTAAAACATCAAGCGCACATTTATCAAGCTTTGTCCCTTTTTTATAACTCATGTCTTCTATATCTAAATCTTTTTCTAACGTTTCTTCTTTAAGTAAGTATTTATAAGACTCCAATTTTAGCTTTTCTAAAAGATTTATTTGGATTTTTAGCTCTTCATTAATTCTTCTTACATCTTCTTTTTGTATTAATTCTTCTCTTGCTATTTTTTCTGTTCCTTTTCGTCTAAATATCCTCACATCTATTACAGTACCTTCCGTATCAGATGGTACCCTAAGCGATGAATCGGATACATTGGTAGCCTTTTCACCAAAAATAGCTCGCAATAGTCTTTCTTCTGGGGAGTAGTGCGTTTCTGCTTTTGGCGTTACCTTACCAACAAGTATATCACCTGGTTTTACATAAGCTCCTATTCTTACAATACCGTTTTTATCCAAATTTTTAATCAAATCAGCAGAAGCACTTGGAATATCAGCAGTTATCTCTTCTGGTCCTAATTTAGTATCACGTGCGTAAACTTCAAACTCTTTAATGTGCAAAGAAGTAAATAAGTCTTCTTCTACAACACGTCTTGATAAGGCTATACCATCTTCATAATTATAGCCTCTCCATGGGACAAAAGCCACAACCATATTTCTACCTAAAGCTAGTTCGCCTTTGTCCATAGTTGGACCATCGGCTATAACTTGATTCTTCTTTACATAATCATCAATTTTTACGATAGGTTTCTGCGAAAAACATGTGTCCTGGTTTGATCTAGCAAAATTATCTAAATCATATTTGTCAATTTCAAATACATCATTTTCTGTTTTAACTGCTATATAAACTTTATTACTTTCTACTCTTATTACAGTACCTTCTCTATTTGCAATCACAGCATGCCTTGAGTATATTCCAACCTCTTTTTCAATACCAGTCCCAACAAGAGGAGCTTCTGGTACAACAAGAGGCACCGCTTGACGCTGCATATTAGAACCCATAAGAGCCCTGTTTGCATCATCATGCTCTAAAAATGGAATCAGGCTAGCCGCCACTGATACAATTTGTCTTGGAGACACATCCATCAAGTTCACGTCCGTCTTGTTTGCCATAATAAATTCACCGTTTTTCATAGACGGAACATAATCCTGAGCAAATGTGCCATCAGCATTTAAATCGACGCTAGCCTGTGCAATTATATGATCTTTTTCTTTACCTGCTGTCATATAAATAATCTTATCGCTAACCTTACCGTTTTCTACCGTTCTATAAGGCGTTTCAATAAAACCATACTCATTAACTTTAGCATATATAGAAAATGATACAATTAGTCCAATATTTGGACCTTCTGGTGTTTCTATTGGACAAAGTCTCCCATAGTGAGAAGGGTGAACATCACGTACTTCAAATCCTGCCCTTTCTCTTGTTAAACCGCCAGGTCCTAAAGCTGACAATCTTCTTTTGTGTGAAATTTCAGATAGTATATTTGTTTGATCCAAGAATTGAGATAACTGGCCTGTAGCAAAAAAGTCCTTAACTGTACTTGCAACTGGCTTTGTATTTATAACATCATATGGTGTTAAATCATCACTATCTTTTGGCATTAATAATCTGTCTTTAATCAATCTTTGCATTCTATAGAGACCTTTTCTAACTTCGGCATACAAAAGCTCTCCAACTAAATGTACTCTCCTGTTAGATAAACTATCCATATCATCTGCAGAAACTTTTCCATTTTTAAATAAAATTATATGTTTTATAATACCGAAGAAATCATCGACTGTAAGCACCCTTACGTCTTTTGGAACCTCAATGCCTAACGTTTCATTTATTTTTGCCCTGCCTTCAACTGATAAATCGTATTTTAGGGGATCAAAAAAAAGTCCAGCAAAAAATTTATTTGCTTCTTCAACAGATGAATGCTCACCTGGTCTTAAAGACTTATGCAAGTAAATTTTTGCAATATCTTCAATTGCTATATCTTCTTTTAAACCAATTCTTCTTTTTTGTAACACATCGCGATCAGCTTTCAATGTATTTATAATTATATCGTCATTATATTCGCTAAAAACTATTTTAAAGCTTACATTTCCCATTAATTTAAGTTCCTGTAAAATCTTTGAATCTATAAGCGTCAATCCCTCTACCACAGTACCATTGTTGTCGATCTTTTCTACAGTGAATTTATCTAAAAGTTCGCTTTCGTCTATAATAACTTCTCTTACACTTAAATCTATTAGATGAGAAATAGCTTTGGTTGTTAATTTTTTTTGCTTCTGGGCAATAATTTCACCATCAACCACAATATCTTCACTTAGCCTAATACCTTGCAAATTCTTATCTAAAGTTGCATATATACGACCGTCTTTAATATTGATTTCAGCTATTTTATATATCTTACTCAATATATCAATGTTGCTAAAGCCTAATGATTTCAAAATAACAGTCGCAGGAAATTTCTTTTTTCTGTCTATTCTTGCATGTAAAAGATTTTTATTGTCAGTTTCAAATTCTACCCAACTGCCTTTTTCTGGTATTATTTGAGCATAATAGTTGTTTTCTTTTTGTTGAGTTAAATTTTTAAAGATAACACCCGGGGATCTATGCAATTGATTTACAATAACTCTCTCTACGCCATTTATAATAAAACTTCCGGATTCACTCATCAATGGAAGTTCGCATACATAAATTTCTTGCTCTTTAATGTCTTTAACGCCAATTTTGTTTCCAGAAGCATCTACATCCCATAGTGTCAGTTTTACTTTTAGCATTAACGGTGCACTATAAGAAATACCTTTCAGTTTGCAAACTATTGAACTATGTTTTGTTTCCCTTATATAGTAATCAACATACTCTAATTTTATCTTTCCATGCACATCTTCAATAGGAAAAATTTCATTGAAAGCATTTTCTAATGTTTTTTCGTAATCGCTACCTTTTTGCAAAAATCTTTCATAAGATTCAACAGCCATGCTTAAAATATCAGGCACAGGCAGTACTTCTCGACTTTGAGCAAAATTTACTCTCATTCTGTAATCTAAACAAAGAGGCTGCACCATACTTCACCTCGTCAAAAACTTTATTTAATATTTATTATTGGTATAAAAAACAAAAAAAGAGAGGAGACTATAATGCCCCTCCTTCTAAAAAAAAGAATAATTAGTTTATCTCTACTACTGCGCCAGCTTCTTCTAATTTTGCTTTAATGCTTTCTGCTTCTTCTTTGCTTACATTTTCTTTTACTTTGTTTGGAGCACCATCAACTAAATCTTTTGCTTCTTTTAATCCCAATTGTGTTAATTCCCTTACAACCTTGATAACCTGAATTTTTTTATCTCCAGCAGATTTTATTATTACATCAAATTCGGTTTTCTCTTCAGCTTTTTCCTCGCTTGCAGCAGCAGGCTGAGCACTGGCAACTGCAACTTGTGGTGCAGCGGCACTTACGCCAAATTTTTCTTCTAGTTCCTTAACAAATTCAGAAAGCTCCAAAACAGTCATGTTTTCTATAAATTTTATAACGTCTTGTCTTGTAATATCAGCCATTTACTTCTTCCTCCATTTAATATATTAAGATTTTTTTTCTTTTATAGCATTTAATGCATATAAAGGTTTTCTTAAAACACCAGCTAAAACACTTACCAAACCCCTTGCCGGTGCATTTAGCAAGCCAAGCAACATAGATAGCAATACTTCTTTTGGTGGTAGTTTAGAAATAGCTTCAATTTGATCATGATTAAAAACACTACCATACATTACTGCAGATTTTAACTGTAATTTTTCAATACTCTTTTCCGCTTTTAGTAAAAGCTTCGCCAAAGCTATAGGATCATTGTAGCTTACAGCAAAAGCATTTGGACCTTCAAGTAAATTTGCAATACTAGCCCATTTAGTATCCTGCGTAGCTTTAGCTACAAGCGTGTTTTTTATTACATTAAAAGAATCTCCCAATTCTTTGATCTGATCCCTTACAAGTTCAAGCGTTTTTACATTAACACCAGAGTAATCTACTAAATACACAGCTTGCGCATCTTCGAGGTTATTTCTAATTTGTTCCACAACCTCGAGCTTTTTCTCTTTTTTCAAAATCTCCCTCCTTTCAGACGGGCCAAGTCTCAAGCAGGCTGAATTTTAAAGCAGTAGCTACCCGCTATCTTTGACCTCTTAAATTTATTTTAAACTGCTTGTAGCTTAACTTTGACACTTGGTGAATGAGTAGTTGCAATATAAAATGACTTTATGTATTTACCTTTTGATGTTGATGGTTTTGCTTTTAAAATCGTATCGTAAATAGTCTTGATGTTTTCAAGTAAATCTTTTTGATCGAAAGACTTTTTACCTGCAATTAGATGAACATTTCCAGTTTTATCGCTTCTAAACTCTACTTCGCCAGCTTTAAATCTCTTAACTGCTCCAGACACATCAAATGTTACTGTGCCAACTTTGGGATTTGGCATCAATCCCCTTGGTCCTAGAATTTTACCAATTTTACCTACCGCTCCCATCATATCAGGTGTTGCTATAGCTTTATCAAAATCCATCCATCCAGATTGAATTTTTTCAATCAATTCATCGGCACCAACAAAATCAGCACCAGCTTCTTGAGCTTCTTTAATTTTCTCACCTTTTGCAAATACTAACACCTTGAGTGTTTTGCCACTGCCTTTTGGAAGTAAGACGGTACCTCTTAACTGTTGTTCTGCATGTCTTGGATCTATGCCTAGGTTCGTGTGTATTTCTACGGTTTCATCATAATTAGCATACGCCATGTCTTTTATTATGTTTATAGCATTTTCTAAATCATAATCGACGGTTAAATCATATTTTTCTAATGCTTGTCTGTATTTCTTTCCATGCTTAGCCATTTGTAAACCTCTCTTAATTTAAAAATCTTGTACTTCAACGCCCATATTTATAGCTGTTCCAGCAATTATTTTCATAGCCTTTGTTACTTCTTTTGTATTTAAATCAGGCATTTTAATCTTAGCAATTTCTTCTAATTTCTCTTTGCTTAATTTTCCAACTTTCACTTTTAGTGCATTGCTTGAACCTTTTTGCAAACTCAATGCTTTTTTGATTAGAACGCTTGCTGGCGGTGTTTTTAATACAAAGTCAAAACTTCTATCTTTGTAAACATTGATCAACACAGGTATAATAGTGTCACCTTTATCTGCTGTCGCATCGTTAAATTTTTTAACGAAATCCATTATATTAAGCCCGTGTTGTCCAAGCGCTGGACCAACCGGTGGGGCTGGTGTCGCTTTGCCAGCTGGCAGTTGTAATTTTACCTGAGTAACTAACTCTTTTTTTGCCATACTAATCTCCTTCTATGCTTTCTCAACTTCATTGTAGTCTAGCTCTACGGGCGTAGATCTACCAAAAATACTAATCAGTATCTTTAATCTAGCTTTTGTAATGTCTACTTCTTCAATGGTACCTACAAAGTTGGAAAATGGACCTTCTATAACTCTTACTTTTTCGCCATGCTCAAAAGATATCGATAAGCGAGGTGTCTCTTTAGCCTGATTTATTTTATCTACAATTTTTTTAACTTCAAAATCCTCTATAGGTATGGGCTCATTTTTAGAACCTACAAAACCTGTGACTAGAGGTAATCTTTTTAAAGTATTATATAAATTTACATTCATTTTTGACCTGATAAATACATAACTAGGATACATGCATTTTTTAACAAGTTCTTTTTTACCTTTTTTAACTTCTATCACTTCTTCTTGCGGCACCAATATTTCAGATATATCTTCTTCTAAACCAGCTTCTTTTGCTTTGCTTAGTATCATATTTTTTACTTTCTCTTCTTGACCCACTTGAGTATGTATAGCATACCATTTAAAATCTTGATTTTCAAACATCTAACACCAAACTTTACCTAAATAATTTTTCTAAACCATATGAAAATATAAAATCCAACAATCCAAGTAATGTCGATACCACGAAAGAGAAAATTACAACAGCAATTGTGGCTGTAACAATTTCTCGTCTTTTTGGCCAGACTACCTTTTTAACTTCCGCTTTAACTTCTTCTAAAAAACTTTTAATTTTTTCAAACATAAAATATTTGGCAGGCCAGGAGGGACTCGAACCCCCAACATGCGGTTTTGGAGACCGCCGCTCTACCAATTGGAGCTACTGACCTATTTTACCTCTTTGTGTATTGTATGCGTATTGCAATGTGGGCAATACTTCCTTAATTCCAATTTATCCTTAGATTTTTTCTTATCTCTTGTGCTTGTATAATTTTTATTTTTACATTGACTGCAAGCAAGATAAACTAACTCTCTCATTTTAGCCTCACTTAATTATCTCAATAACTACACCAGCACCAACAGTTTTGCCACCTTCCCTTATAGCAAATCTTGTTTCTTTTTCAAGTGCTATTGGAGCAATAAGTTCTACTTCCATTTCCACATTATCACCTGGCATAACCATTTCTACACCTTCTTTGAGCTGGACCGTACCTGTCACGTCTGTGGTTCTTACGTAGAATTGCGGTCTATAGCCATTAAAGAATGGTGTGTGCCTACCACCTTCTTCTTTTGTTAGAACGTATACCTGAGCCTTAAATTTTGTATGTGGTGTAATCGAACCTGGTTTTGCAAGAACCATACCACGCTCTACTTCTTCTTTCTTTGTGCCTCGCAAGAGTACACCTACATTGTCACCAGGAAGAGCTTCATCTAGTATCTTTCTAAACATCTCAAGAGAAGTTGCAACAGTTTTTTGTGTAGGCTTTAAACCTACTATTTCTATTTCATCGCCTGTTTTAATTACACCGCGCTCCACTCTACCTGTTACCACAGTACCACGGCCTGATATTGTAAATATATCTTCGATTGGCATTAAGAATGGTTTGTCTGAGTCACGCTCTGGTGTTGGTATATACTCATCTACAGCATTCATTAAGTCTTCTATTGATTTAGTCCATTCATTTTCTGAATCAGACTCTAAAGCTTTTAGAGCACTGCCTCTTATAACTGGGATATCATCGCCTGGAAAGTTATATTTTGAAAGCAATTCCCTTACTTCCATTTCTACAAGATCAATTAGTTCTGGATCATCAACCATATCTACTTTATTTAAAAATACCACTATATATGGCACACCTACCTGGCGGGCAAGCAGAATATGCTCTCTTGTTTGTGGCATTGGACCATCTGCTGCTGAAACAACAAGTATTGCTCCATCCATTTGAGCGGCACCTGTGATCATGTTTTTTATGTAGTCAGCATGCCCTGGACAGTCTACGTGTGCATAATGCCTTTTGGATGTTTCATACTCAACATGAGAAGTATTTATAGTAACACCCCTTTCTCTTTCTTCTGGAGCGTTATCTATTTGAGAGTAATCTTTAAACTCTGCAAAACCTTTTTTGGCTAAAACTTTTGTTATAGCTGCAGTCAGTGTAGTCTTGCCGTGGTCAACGTGTCCAATTGTACCAATATTTACGTGAGGTTTGGTACGAACATATTTTTCCTTTGCCATAATGGAAACCTCCTAAACTAAAATGGAGCCTATGAGCGGGCTTGAACCGCTGACCTCTTCCTTACCAAGGAAGTGCTCTACCACCTGAGCTACATAGGCAATAATTTTTATCTGGAGCGGGAAACGGGACTCGAACCCGCGACCCCAAGCTTGGAAGGCTTGCGCTCTACCAACTGAGCTATTCCCGCTTACTTTTTGTTAAAATGGTGGAGAGGGGAGGATTCGAACCTCCGAAGGCAATAGCCGACAGATTTACAGTCTGTTCCCTTTGGCCACTCGGGAACCTCTCCATTATCACTAGATGGAGCTGGCGAAGGGACTTGAACCCCCAACCTGCTGATTACAAGTCAGCTGCTCTACCATTGAGCTACGCCAGCAAGCAAAAAACGATTATACATATATTTTAAAAATTGTCAAACAACTTTTAAAAAAATCATTTTAAATTAACTTTCAGATTTGTAAACTGCCTGCCAGTAACTTTTCAACTCCTTTGCTTTTTCAAATAGCCAATCTTTATTATCCAGATACCATTTGACTGTCTTTTCTATGCCTTGCTCAAAGCTTGTAAAGTTTATATCAATTGTTTTTTTGAGTTTTGTTGAATCCAGTGAATACCTAAAGTCATGACCGGGCCTATCTTTAACATAATTTATTAAACTTTCTGATTTGTCTAACAAAGCCAATATAGATTTTACAACTTCAATATTTTGCTTTTCAATACCACTTCCAAGATTAAAAATTTCATTTGAGCATTTTTTTTCAATCAATTGTAGAATTGCTTTTGCGCAGTCTTCTACAAAAGTCCACTCTCTAATATTTTTTCCTTGTGCATATACTGGTATTTGCTCATCTTGGAGTGCTTTATATATTACAACAGGGATTAGTTTTTCTGGATATTGCCATGGACCATAATTATTTGAAGGACGAATAGTCATCACATTTGCATTATATGTTCTAGCATAAGATCGTCCAAGCATATCTTGAGATGCTTTGCTTGTTGAATACGGAGAACTGGGTTTTAGGCAGGAATTTTCTGTAAAGCTTGCATCATTAGCCGATAAATCTCCATACACTTCATCTGTTGAAATGTTTACAAACAAAGCATCTTTAGATATCTCAAGCATGTTTTGTGTACCAATTATATTTGTTTTAATAAAAATATTCGGATTTAATATGCTTCTATCTACATGCGTTTCTGCTGCAAAATGAACAACAATTTCTGGTTTAAAGTTTATAAATACTTCTTTTAAAGATTCAAAATCGCTTATATCGCAGTTAAAGAATTTTAATCTATTTTTTATAGAATCGATACGTTTTAAATCACCAGCATATGTTAGATTATCTACAATTGCTATAATGTAGCCTTTATTTAGAGCTTGACGAGCAAATTCGCTACCGATAAAACCTGCACCACCACTAATTAACATTTTATTCATTGCCACGATCTCCTTGCAATATGTTTATTAAGTAATTTCCATAACCGGATTTTTTAAGCGGTTGAGCTAATTCTAAGAGTTTATCCTTGTCAATATAGCCCATTTTGTATGCAATCTCTTCTATGCAGCCTACTTTTAAACCCTGACGTTTTTCTATTGTCTGTATAAATTGACTGGCTTCAAGTAAACTATCAAATGTTCCCGTATCAAGCCAAGCAAAACCTCTACCTAATGTTATAGCTTTAAGCCTTGATTCAGATAGGTAAGTTTGGTTTACACTTGTAATTTCTAATTCACCCCTCCACGAAGGCTTTACGTTTTTAGCAATATCAACTACTGTATTATCATAAAAATACAAACCAACCACTGCATAATTTGACTTAGGCTTTTGGGGCTTTTCTTCAATACTTAATACATTAAAATTTTCATCAAACTCAAACACGCCATAATCCTGTGGGTTTTTAACATAATAGCCAAACACTACCGCATTGTGTTCTTCTTCTGCAATTGTCTTTGCTTTTCTTAATAGATAAGATAAGCCTTGACCATAAAAGATATTGTCGCCCAAAACCAAACATACATTATCGCTTCCAATAAAGGCTTCGCCAACCAGAAAAGCATCTGCTAAGCCTTTTGGTGTTTTTTGTACAGCATAAGAAATATTTAAACCTAAATGAGTTCCATCTTTCAATAGCTCGCTAAATCTAGGTGTATCATTTGGTGTTGATATTATTAAAATATCCCTTATTCCGGCAAGCATCAAAATTGATAAAGGGTAATATATCATTGGTTTGTCATAGACTGGCAAAAGCTGTTTGCAAATTGTGCTTGTTGCAGGATAAAGCCTTGTGCCAGAACCACCTGCTAGTATTATACCTCTCATGCATTGTCCTCCAAATATTTACTAAAACACAATATAAAATAAAACTACAATTTTGTAAACTTCAAATTTGACAAAATAGCTTTGCTTAATTATTATGGCATAAGGGGGGTAAGGTTATGGTTAAGAAATTACTAACTTTTACTATTTTAGTTTTTTTGGTTTACTTTATTGGCGGTATTTTAGCTTACATCTTTTTGAATAGCTTCGTGCAAAAATATTTTATCTACACATTTACTTTCGCAACATTTGTTTTTGCTATAGTAAACTTCTGGTATTACTATCTTGTTATAATAAAACCAACAAAACAAACAGCCGATGAGTTTTGCAAAATTACAAAACAAGATAGGTATGATTTAACAAAAGACTACTCTGTACCAGGCTTTTGTGCTTCACTTGGTGAATTTATAAATACGCTTGTTAGTTTTTCCAAATCCATTTTTAGCGAGCTTATAACAAATGCTACAAAAACTTCTGTTTTTAATGCTAAATTTAACTTTGAGCTAAAAAACATCACACATCATATGGATGAAACAAAAGACAATCTTGAAGCAATAAACAAAACAATGAACGATTCCACAAAAGCCATAGGTGATATATCTCACAATATGGAAAACTTTGTGAGGTTTATGGAAGAGGTAAATGCCATAAGTGAACAAACAATAAAGACAACGCAAAACATAAGTAAAGCCTCTCAAAACTCCATTGAAGTATTAAATGAAAATAAACAATCTATGGAAAGCCTGCATGCTCAAATAGATGATATACTATCTATTGTAAATGTTATAAATGATATATCAAATCAAACAAACCTGCTTGCCTTAAATGCTGCTATTGAAG
>NZ_JBMFGQ010000014.1:0-34969 GCF_049977265.1 Desulfurella sp.
GAGCTACAAAGCTGCATGGGATATTGTAAAAGAAATAAATACTTTAGCAAAATCACCTATACTTGAAACAAAAATTGGCGGAGAAGGCGGTGGCGGATCTGTTCTAACACAAAAAGGCAAACAACTTATTGCTGCTTTTGAAACTATTGAAAGAGATTTAAATAAGTTCTTAAAAAATGCTCAAAATAAAATCAACAAACTACTTCAAGACTAAATACGATATATAGGTTATTTATATAAAATTATTTCTTTAAAAAGCTATAAAAAAATTTCAAATTTATCATTTTTTTCTTGACAAGCATAAAATGATTTTATTATACTGTGACAAAATTACAATTTTGGGGGTCTTATGTTGAAAAAACATGTATCTTTGGCTGTTGCATTGGCGGTTGGTTTGAGTCTTGGTGTGGCAACTAAATCGTTTGCTACAAATGGTTACTATATGACAGGCCTTGGCGCAAAGCAAATTGCGCTGGGCGGTGCAGTGGTAGCTAACCCTCAGGATGCTTCCACAATTTTGACAAACCCAGCCGGAATATCCTGGCTTCCAACATCAAGTGCATCTGTTGGCGGTGATATTTTTGTACCACTTAGATACCTAAACGGCCAGGGTAGTCAATCAAATGTTTATGTTGTCCCAGCAGCTGGTGTTGCAATAAATCCAAAAGGATGTAATTGCCAGGAGTCAAACTTTACCTGGGGCATTGGCATGTATGGCGTATCCGGTATGGGTGTTGATTGGAATAATCCAAATGGTTTTGGTATGGCAGCACCTTTACAAAAGGTTTATTCAAACATGCAGATGATGGAGATGGATATAGCTGGATCATACAGAATAGATGGCCACTTATCCATAGGTTTTGCTCCAGTGTTTGTGTATCAGGCTATGTCACTGGAAATGGATATGAATAATGAAGCGATAGCAAAGGCTTATGGTTATGGGAGTTATGCCGGAGTTGCTCCTTTTGCTACAGGCACAGCCGTAAACTCTCTAAATGCTCAAAATGCCTATGGCGCAGGATTTAACTTAGGTCTTGTGTATAAGCTAAATGACATGTGGCAATTTGGCTTGGCATACCAATCAAAACGCTGGATGCAAACACTCCAGTGGAATACCATGCCTAACGCTTTCAATCCTGCAACAGGGCAAGGAATGCTAGGTGGCATGTTTGATGGCTACAAAGTACGCATGAGACTTGATATGCCACAAACCATACAGTTTGGCGTAAACTTTAGACCTGTAAATAATTTACGTATTGAAGCAGACGCAAAATGGATAAATTGGTCAAATGTAATGGATAAAGTTCCAGTTACTGGTGTAGCTGGCATGAATTCCTGGGATTTTAACTGGAAAAATCAATGGGTATACATGCTTGGCGTTGAATATACACCTACCCCTCCATTAACATTAATGGCTGGCTTTAACTATGGCAAAAGCCCAGTTCCAGATGGCGGCCAGGCTTTCGGTAATAACATTATAGCTCCAGCTATAGTTCAAACACACCTATCTTTTGGTGCCTCATATAGTGTAACTCCAAGCGTACAGGTAACTGCTGCATACCAGCACGCATTTGAACACAAACAAAGCGGCACTTTTGATGGCATGCCAATATCTATAAAAATGCACGAAGACGAATACGCTGTTCAGCTAACCTATAAATTCTAATAATCTAGCACACTTAGGAAAAAATTCCCTAAGTGTGCTTTTAAAAAATTCAAATACAATTTCCTTGCAAATTAAATAATTTTTATTATAATAAATGGTGTTTATGAATAAATTTGATTGCTTATCTGTATTGTTTTTGTATCCTCAAAAAAATATAATAGAGCCTTATAAAAATTGTGCTGAAAACTTCGGATTAAAATTACCCGAATTGGAAGATTTACAGGTAGAATATACCAGACTTTTTATAAACGCATACCCAAAAGTTATTGCACCACCATACGAATCATTCTGGAGAGAAAAAGAAATTTACGGAGAAACTACAATTGCAATAAAAAAACTTTACGCTGCATGTAATTTAGATACAAGTAAAAACTGGCATGATCTTCCAGATCATATTGCAGCAGAATTGGCTTTTTTGGCCTATTTAGAAGGCAATGACACCATTGAATATCAGGACATAAAGGCGCGACTTTTAGAAGAACATCTTAAAGCTTGGGTTGATAAATTCTGCGAAGTTGTGAAAAATAATACTACACTTGAGTATTTCAAAAATCTATCTATATTACTTGAAGAAAATATTTATGAAGACTAAAAATGGAGAGAAGAGATTTTTTTAAATTAGGAGCTAAAGCAATTTTAGCAGGATTTATAGGCTTTATCAGTATTGATTTTGCCCTTGGAGGTAACAATACTAAACGACTGGTACGATTCTTGAAGGACGAATTAAAAAAAGGTTCCAATAACGATGGTGTAAATTATAAAGATAGTGTATTTTTGATTGATAGAGATAAAAAAATAGAAGCACTAAACGCTCATTGTACACACTTGGGCTGTATCGTAAAATGGCACAATGATAAAAAAGAATTTATATGTCCTTGCCATGGCAGTGTCTATGACGCTTGGGGAAATCGTATTTCAGGTCCAGCACCAAGAGGGCTTTATCATCTCAAATATAAAGTCGGGTCGGATGAAATAGTTGTAGATTATATTAATAAAATGGCGTGAGGTTTTTATGAAACAAATTGGTTTGCATGGTAGAGGTGGACAGGGTGTTGTAGTAGCAGGTGAAATACTGCAAGAGTGTTACTTTGATAGTGGTAAATATGTGCAGTTTATGCCATCTTACGGTGCAGAGCGCAGAGGTTCTCCATCACATTCATACATTCGCACAGATAATAATAAAATTTACCAGCGCTATGAGATAGAAGAAGAAGATATTTCAGTTATATTTAGTCTCTCTGTAATAGATACTGCAAAATTGAGAGAAAATGGCACTTTAATCATAAATGGCTCAAACTTTAAAGTAAAAGAAAAAAAGATTGATATTTATACAGTGGATGCTAATGCTATTGCGCTATCACTTGGGCTTGGAAGCCCCGCAATTCCTATTATTAATACTACGATTCTTGGTGCTTATTGTAAGGTTACAAATGATTTTTCTTTTGATATATTAGCTAATGCCATAAAATCTAAAATTGATAAAAAAGCCGATTTAAATATAGAAGGTGCCAGGCTTGCATACGAAAGTGTGAGGTATTTATGAAAAAAGTATTAGGCGGAAATGATGCAGTTTCGCAAGCTGTGTCAGTTTGCGATGTAGAAGTTATAAGTGCATATCCAATAACACCACAAACCTCAATAATAGAAAAAATCGCTGATTTAATTTATGCCAAACAAATAAACGCTCAATTTATTAAAGTAGAATCAGAACACTCAGCAATGGCAGCTTGCATTGGTGCATCCATTGCTGGCTCAAGGACATTTACAGCAACAAGCTCTCAAGGGCTACTTCTAATGCACGAAGTTTTACACTGGGCAAGTGGTGCCAGACTGCCAATTGTGCTTGCCAATGCAAATAGAGCAATAGCTCCTGGTTGGAATATTTGGGCTGAAGCTACAGATTCTCTTTCTCAAAGAGACACTGGATGGGTTCAAATGTATGCTGCAAACTCTCAAGAAGTTTATGATTTTACCATAATGGCTTTTGCGGTGGCAGAAAGGGCGCTTTTCCCTGTTATGGTTTGTCTGGATGGTTTTTTGCTTACACACACAAAAGAACCTGTTGAAATTTTAGAACATGAAACAGTCAAGCAATTGCTTCCAAAAATTAAACGCGATACACTAGATCCAGCAAACCCAAAAGCATATGGCGCACTCGCCTTTCCAAAAGACTATTATATTATAAAAAAAGGGCAACACTTAGATATGCTTAAAGTTTTAGATATTTTTGACAATGTTTCGCTTGAGTTTGAAAAAATTACAAATAGACATTATAATCCAGTTGAAGTTTATCCAAAGCCAGATAGTCAGTATTCTATAGTAGCTTTGGGAACGCTTAGTCAAACTGCAAGGTTAGCTGTAGATAACCTAAGAAAAGACGACATTGATGTTAACCTTGTTAAAATAAATATGTTAAGACCATTTCCCCAACAACTATTAAAACAATTGCTAAGTGATAAAAAGCTTATCGTGGTATTTGATAGAGATATCTCACATGGCAAAAGTGGTATTGTAAAAGACGAAATTGCTGGTGGCTTGGATTTGTGCAATGTTGTTGGCTTTGTGGGAGGTCTTGGTGGCGACAAAATTACAGAATCTACAATTGCTAATGCATTTTTAGACGCAAAAAATGCTCAGATAAAAGGATTATTCTTGTGAGGTAAATATGAAAATATCTAAAGATGAAATAGCCCTTCCAAATAATTTAGCCTGCCCTGGATGTGGTGCAAGTCTGGCAATGCGACTTGCGCTTAAAGCTTTAGGCAGAAATACTGTGCTTGTTATACCTGCATGTTGCTGGACAATTATAAATGGTCCTGTTGGTAAAAATTACGCAGGAGTTCCAGTATTTCATACCGCTTTTGAAACTACAGCAGCTGTTGCAAGTGGCATTAAAGCATCCTTTAAGATGCAAGGTAAAGACAGTATAAATGTTGTAGGTTGGGCAGGTGATGGCGGTACATTTGATATCGGCTTGCAAGCTTTAAGCGGTGCAGCTGAGCGAAATGACGATATAATTTATGTTTGCTATGACAACGAAGCCTATATGAATACAGGTATTCAAAGAAGCTCTGCCACACCATACTTTGCTCAAACAACCACAACACCAGAAGGCAAAGATAGACCAAAAAAAGATTTAATGGCTATACTTGCTGCTCACTATGTACCCTATATTGCTTCTGTTTCGCTTGCATATCCACAGGACTTTACAAAAAAATTTGAAAAAGCAAAATCCATAAGGGGCTTTAAGTTTATACATATTTTTGTGCCCTGCCCGCCAGGCCAAAAATTTCTTGAAGATAAAACTATTGAAGTGGCAAAACTTGCTGTTGAAACCGGTGTATTTCCACTTTATGAGATAATAGACGGCAAATATGTGTTATCAAAAAAACCTAAATTTACTGATATTACAGAATACTTAAAACTGCAAGGTAGATACAAAAATTTAACACAAGAAAATATTGAATTTTTAAGACAATCAATTCAAAAGAAGTGGGAATATCTAAATAAACGTTTTAATGAATGAGCTTAAGTGGTTAGCGTTTGAAGTAACGCCTAAGTGTAATTTAAACTGCATCCATTGTCGCACAAATGCAAATGCTAATCTTAACGAAGTTTTAACATATAAACAAATAACACAAACTATTGAAGATATTGATAGGCGCTATAAACCCGTGCTGGTTTTAACTGGCGGAGAACCGCTTCTTAGATCAGATATTTTTGAGATAGCAGCTTTTGCAAAATCTAAAAATTGGCGTGTAGGGCTTGCCACAAACGGTACGCTGGTTGACGAAAAGTTATCATTAAAAATTAAAGCCCATTTTGATATAGTTTCTTTATCTCTTGACGGCTCCACTGCACAAATACATGATAATTTTAGAGCGCAAGAAGGTGCATTTGATGCTACAATCAATGCTGCAAAGCTTTTGGTTAAACATAATATCCCGTTTATAGTAAATTCTTCTTTTACAAAAAGAAACCAACATGATATAGAAAATACTTACAAACTGGCAAAATCCCTTGGGGCAAAAAGCTGGTATATGTTTATAATTGTACCCACAGGCAGAGGTGAAAATTTACAAAATGAATTAATTTCAAAAAATGATTACTATAAAATATTAAAGTGGCACTTTAAACTGGAGCTTCAAGAACAAGATATGTTTATCAGGCCTACTTGCGCACCTGAATATTATGCTATAGCAGATCTATACACAAAAACACATGATGTAGAATACACCAGGCGTTCACTAAGCTTTTCAACCGGTGGGGCAAAAGGTTGTATTGCAGGCCAATCAATCGCGTTTATAGCATTTGATGGTTCAATTAAACCGTGCAGTTATTTTTTACGATCTGCTGGAAACATTCTACAAAATTCATTTTTAGATATATGGGATAATTCACAAATATTTCAAGACTTAAGGGACTTTAGCAAATACACTGGAAAATGCAAAACGTGCGATTATATTAATAGCTGTGGAGGATGCAGGGCAAGAGCTGATGCGTATTTTGGTGATTACTTAGCAATTGATCCTTATTGTTTGTTATGGAGCAAAAATGCTAGTAAATGATTATGATGCTGTGTTAAATATCATAAAAAATAGCAAAACTGCTCTTTTTTTAACCGGTGCTGGTATAAGTGCAGATTCGGGTATCCCTACATTTAGAGATAAAGAAGGTTACTGGCGCAATTTTCCAGTTTTTAAAGAAAAAGGTTTGGAAGCGCAAGAACTGGCAAGCCCTTACAGTTTTGAAGTAAGACCTCAGTATGCTTGGGCATTCTATGAATGGAGAAGGAGAAATGCTCATTACAACAAACCCCATGAAGGGTACTATGTTATTGTACGTTTAATGAAAGAAGTTTTTAAATCTTCCTTTATACATACAACTAATACAGATGGTTATCATTTACGCTCTGGAGCCGATAAAGACAAAGTTTACGAAGTTCATGGTTCCATGTGGAGACTGCAATGCACAAGAGGGCTTGCATGCAGCTATTTTGTACAAGAAAACTATGATGTTCCGCTTTGTGATTTAGATGAAAAAACTATGCAGGCAAGTAACCTCCCTTATTGTCCTGTATGTGGTAGTTTACTTAGACCAAACATTTTAATGTTTGGAGATTGGGATTACATAGAAAATGAATATCAGGCAAACAATTACTATGAATTTATAAATGAGTGCAAATATCCAGATATAATTTTCTTGATCGGATCAAGTGGCGCAGTGCCAACGAATGATTATGTCGCAAATAAATTTAAATTTTATGGTTCTAAAATTATTACAATAAACCCAGCAATTGAATCTACAAATATCTGCAAACCCCATATTTTTTTGCAAGAAAAAGCAAAAAACGCGTTATTAAATATTGCGTCAATGATTTTTTAGTTTACTTAAAGCCACTTTAACAAAATCATTAAATAAAGAAGCAAGTATTAAATAGAAAACAAGCAAAGCTACTAACTCAAAAGGAAGTCGATAGACAATAATGCCAAAACTCATCATTAAAACACCAACTATAAAATCTGCAAGCATTGACACAAGCAATACCCTGCTTGGAACAGATTCCCAGAAGTGACCTCTTTCTCTTATCACAAATACATTAAAAATATTTGAAAAAAGCAATATACCAAAACCAAAAGAATGAAGCATATGTGAGTTAGAAAATATTTGATAATTTTTATCTGCTACATAAAGTATGAATAAAGATTCTAAAACTGTCAATACACCAATCATAACACTTACATTTACAAGGGGCCTTATATTAAATACTTCAGGCTTTTTGCTCCATCTTACATTATCTGTAGAAAACGATATTGTTACAAAATCAATAATAAATAACAATAAAACTACATCCAAAGCAGAAACTACAAACTTACCTGTAATTAAATATGCAATGCATACAAATACAACTGTTTGAAAAGTTTTTACAATTTTATTTACAATCCAATTTAAAACCCTATGATGAATTATACGTCCCATTTTTATAAGGTTCACAATGGTACCCAAGCCTTCTTGAAGCAAAACGACACTTGCCGCTTTTTTGGCTATATCTGTTGCGTTGCTTACGGCAATACCAACTTCAGCTTGCTTTAGAGCAGGCGCATCATTTACACCATCACCTGTCATGCCAACAATCTCATTGCCACTCTGCAATGACTTAACTATGTAAAACTTGTCTTCTGGAAGTACTTCGCAGAAACCGTTCGCTTGATTAGCAATCTCGTAAGCTTTTTTTGCATTATTTGATATTGCCTGTCTTATAACTTCTGGCCTTGCAATATTGCCTCCAATGCCTACTTGAGAGGCAATTTCTTGTGCAATAGGTTTTGCATCACCTGTGAGCATTTTTATTTTAACACCAAGTTTGCGCAATTCTTTTATAAAAACGCTTGAATCTTTTCTAGGCGGATCATATAGAGCTGCTAGACCTACAAACTCTATCTTGCCAGATTTTTCTATTGAAATTGCAATTGTTTTGTAACCATTTTTTGCCCATTCATTAACAGCATTATCAAGTTCTAGTTTTGTTTTTTCATCCACCACAGGACAAACATTGCAAATACTTTCGTATGCACCTTTTGTAATTATAATCTGTTCATTATTAATTTTTACAGCAGACTGAGTGCGTTTTAGCTTTGGATCAAATGGTATAAAATTTATCTTCTCATAACTTGATAAATCTATATTTTTGTCCTTGGCAGCATTTATAAAAGCTAAGTCTATTGGATCATTGTTAGCTTCAAGACTACATAAAGCACCATAGATATATATATCGTTTTCGCTAAAACCTGATACTGGCTTCACTTTTGACAAAGTCAATTTGTTTTCAGTAATCGTACCAGTTTTATCCGCACAAAGCGTAGTCATTGATGCTACATCCTCTGAAGCATTGAGTCTTGTTACCAATATACCTTTTTTTGACAACTGTTGTGAACCAAGCGCCATAGATACAGTAAACATAGCAGGCAAAGCAACAGGAATTGCGCTAACAAGCAAAATAAGCATTAAAGGCAAAAGCGCAAAGAGATTTTCACCTCTAACATAAGAAACTATAAAAGTTAAAACAAGAGAACCAACAACAATAACCATCAAAAATTTTACGACTTTTGTAATCATGTGTTCTATATTTAACTTTGGCTTTGCAAGCTCAACCAACTCGGTAGTTTTGCCAAAATAGGTTTTGTTGCCAATAAATACAACCACAGCGGTACACTCCCCATTTTTCACAATCGAACCAGAGTACAAAATATCGTTTGTGGTTTTTTGAATTAGTTGAGATTCACCTGTTAAGGCAGATTGATCGACGCCTATTGAGCCATCTATTACCTTAACATCGGCTGGCACAAAGTCACCTGCTCTAATTCTTACAATATCACCTACTGTTACTTCTCTTGCATCGATCAATACCCACTGATCTCTTAGGGTACGCACCTTTATGGCAAGTTGTTTTTTTAAAGCTTCAACTGCTTGAGATGATTTGGATTCTTGATAAAAGCTCAATATAGCGTTAAGAAAAAGCAAAGCACCTATAAAATACGCATCTAAGTAATGTTTTAAAAAAATTGATAGAATAATTATAAATTCCAGCATCCATGCTGTAAGACCCCAAAATTTTTTTAAAAAAAGAACAATTAGCGATTTCTTTTTTTCGGGTATCTCATTAAACCCCAATTCACTTTGTCTTTTTTTTACTTCTGTTTCGCTTAAACCTCTTTCGCTTGTTTCTAAAAGTTCAAATATCCTTTCGTAAGATAGTTCTTTGAATTCTTCTTTTGTCAACAACTTCATCTCATACTCTCACAAAGACTAGTATACAAAACAAACTTATTTAGTCAAATTAATATTTTGAATGAATTTTGTAATAAAAATATATACACACTTACTTTAGAAAAGCTGGAAACAGTACTTTTAGGCCATTTACAATAAATTGCACAGATATTGCAAGCAATATAATGCCCATAAGCCTGGAAATTATACCTATACCAATTTTACCCAAAAATCTATTTAAATAAGAAGAGCTAATCAAAACAAAGTAAACAGCAAAACACGCAATAATAATCGCTATAAATATTGCTGCATATAAAAATAAGTTTTGAACTGAAGTTGAAAGTGTAATAACAGTAGCAATTGCACCAGGGCCAGACAAAAGGGGTATGGCAAGAGGTACAAGTGCAATATTCTCTTTATCTTCTACATCTGCAAGTTCATCTTTAGATGTGCGCTCTTTATGGGGATTGCCAAAAACCATATTAATAGAAACCAAAGATAGCAAGATGCCTCCTGCTACTTCCAATGAACCTATATTAATCCCAAATATTTTAAAAATTAATTCGCCAAATAAGAAAAAAAATGTTAGTATTCCAAAAACAAAATATGTTGAACGCCTTATAATATAGTGTTTATCTTTTTGGGAATAATTTTGTGTTAAGCTAACAAATACAGGTAGAGCACCAAATGGATTAATTATAGCAAAAATAGAAATAATGCTTTTTAAAGCAAAAGAAAAAAACTCAACAGTATCAAAGTTAGTCGTCATAAAATAATTATAATACCTTCTTTTCAATAAATCAATAAGCTATCAAAATTTAAAAAACTTTATTTGATCAAGAAATACTTACTTTGTTTGCATTTAGTGCGTTTAGATGTTTTACTGAAGCCTTTTTGTGACAGTTTCTTTGTTAAAATTTAACTTAATAAAACCTAAAAAGACCATCAAATCCGCAATAACACATTAAGTAAAAATAATTTTAAACATAAACCTTTTCAAATGCCGTTATTTATGTGTTTTATTAAAAGAATATATAAAAGTAAACTCCTTGCTAACACTTATTGGATTATAATAAAGATTTTTTTTCTTGCAAATAGCTAATATTAAATATATAATTTTGCTAACAACAAAAAACGAGGTTAAAATGGCACAAGTATTTGATTTAAGCTGTTTACAAAGTTTAGTCAATTATTCTTTTGCAAATATCGCAAGAGTAAAAAAAGAGTTGAATTTAGATGAATCTATCAACTCATTAGATTTTTTCTGTGTTGCAGTTTTGAAGTTTGAAAATTCAAAAGATTTAAAATATGGTGTAGATCTTTTGAATAAAATTTTAAGAAATTCTGATGCTTTTTTTAATGAAAGCAATAGTTTTATTTATTTGGTTTTGCCTGGAACAGACGAATCTGGAGCATTGTTTGTCCTTGAAGACTTTAGGGATTTTCTTGGTAATAAATTCAAATACAAAATATTAGAACTGAGGCAAGAAAACATAAAAGATTTAGGTAAAATATTATTCGACATAAAAAAATCTTTATAGCAAAAATTACAACTTGACTTTTTTTTAACTTCATAATAAGATTATTAAAGCACTGCCGGGGTGGTGAAACTGGTAGACGCGCTGGACTCAAAATCCAGTGGGGGTAACCCCATGCGGGTTCGATTCCCGCCCCCGGCACCAACAATATTTTCCATATTTCGAAAACAAGATATTTATGTGTAAAAACGGTAAGGTAGTTTATATTATAAAGGTGGGACAAACCCACCTTTAATATATATAGATTAGTATCTACTTATGAGTTCGTAAGCAGATTGGGTTGCGGTGTAAATGTCTGCTACCCTTGTCGCATCTCCAATAATTTCAACATTCTTAAACTTGTCTTTAATTTGCTCATACAAAGCTTTATTGGGCTTTGTACCAATGCTAGAAATGATTGTGTCAAATTTGCCTAAATTTATTACTTCGTCTTCCTGTCTGGCAAAAACACCTTCTTTTGTAAATTCTTCAACACTTGTTGCCACAAATATTTTTACATTTGGGTTGTTTTTAAGCCTTGCAAGTGTAAAGTCCTGCATCAAATCGCTTAAAATATCAACACCTACAACCTCAAAACCCTGGTTAGCCAGGATTTCCATAGCTTCCCTTCCAATTAAGCCAATACCTAATACAAGTACCCTTTTGCCTTTCGGTTGGGCAACTGATTCAAAAAAACTAAATGCATCTATTACATACTCATTCTCAATGCCTTTAATATTTGGTATTTGCGAGTTGGCACCAGTTGCTACAACAACTAAATCAGGATTTTGCTCTTTTAATTTTTCATAGTTTGCTTCTTCGTATCTAAACTCAACACCTCGTCTTTTAGCTTCGTTTATAAGAGCATTTAGTGGCTTTTGCATTGCATCTTTGTATGGGGCTTTTGTTGCAAGTATAAATTGTCCGCCAAGCTCTTTCTTTTCAAAAACAATAGCATCATAGTCTTTCATTTTAGCATAAATACCTGTAGCAATTCCTGCTGGACCACCGCCAACTATGCAAACCTTAAGTTTTTTACCTGAAGGTTCAAAAAATTTTTTATCTACAAAAGGATTTGTAATACACCCAAGACCTATTCCGCTTCTGACATTGTACAAGCATCCTTGCAAACAACCACCACAATACCAAATTTTGTCTAACTCATCATTTAACAATTTATTTACAAAATATTGGTCTGCCACAAGAGATCTGCCTAGTCCAAAAAAGTCAACCCATCCTTCTTTAAGTAAAGCCTTTATCCTATCAGGGTTACCCATTCTACCATCAATAATAATAGGTAAATCAATTAAGCTCTTCAGTTTTTTAAATGATTCGATTTGTTTATCTGTGGGCGTTGAAGCATAACTGTAATACCAAAGCGGCGTATCGCATGCATTTCCAAGACCTGCGTGAACCGCTTTAATACCGTATTTTTTAGCCAAATTAATTAATTCCACATTGTCTTGTTCAACAATTCCATCCTCAACAAATTCATTTGCAGATACTCTCAAAATTAACTCTAAACCATTACTAAAATTAGCTACTTCTTCAAAAACTTCTTTTGCAAAAAGTAATTTATCTTTTCCGTACTCATCATTGCGCTTATTGGTACGATCCTTTAAAAATTGGGCTATTAAATAACCCATGCCAGCCTGTATTTCTATTGCATCAAATCCTGCTTTTTTTGCCCTTACAGTCGCTTTTCCAAAAGCCTTAACAATTTCTTTAATTTGCTCTTTAGTAAGCTCTTTTGGTGTTTGCATAGTAGATGGACACATTACAGCACTTGGAGCCAAAACCACGCCACTTGCTTTGGGGTTTGCAGCCCTACCTGCGTGATTTAAGTTTATACATGCCAAAGAACCATTATCGTGTATAACCCTTGTTATCTTTGAAAGCTCATCTATACAATAATCCTCATCAATGCATAATTGCTTTGGGTGCTCTCTACCACTTTTTAATACAGCCGTAGGTTCAATAATTATTAGCGCTGTACCCCCTTTAGCCAAATTTTCGTAGTAATTTAAATGCCTTTGGTTTACATGCGACTCTAAATCTGCATAAGCAGTCTTAACAGGTGCAGCAATAAATGGATTTTTTAATGTAAGTGAACCTAACTTATTACCCTCTAGCTTCATATCAAACCTCCTATTTTTACTTAAAATTATACCCAAAAAACCGATCAGTCAATATATGACTAAAGAAAAGTAAAAAAATCTCTTGACAATTTTTTAAAATAGAATATTTTTCTGAAAGTATGAGCGTAAGGAAAATTTTTATACTAATATTAGTCTTACTTTTAGTTTTGATTGGTTATAGAGTTTATACGCATTTATCATACCAGTATAAAGTAAAAAAAGCATTTGAGCTATTGCGCAATCAGCCTGTAATAGATATCTATTATCCAGGTAAAGCTTTAATGTTAAAAAAAATCTAAACCATTTTGTGTGGATCTAAAATTTCATCTGCCTGTTGTTTTGTGAGAATACCTTTTTCTAAAACCACTTCTTTTATTGTTTTATTTGTTATATAGGCTTCGTGTGCTACTGCAGCTGCAGCATCATATCCTATAATTAACGACAGGGGTGTTACAAGTGCCAACGAATTTTCTACAAAACTATTTATACGTTCTTTATTTGCTCTAATTGGCAAAATACATTTTGTACTAAAATCATCAATGACATTTGACATTATGTTTATCGCTTCATTTATATGGTAAATTATAGCTGGCATCATAACATTTAGCTCCAATACACCTGCTTGAGCGCACATATTAACTATTTGAGAGTAACCAATCACACTATAGGAAACCTGTAAAACTGATTCTGGGATAACCGGGTTTACTTTGCCTGGCATAATTGAGCTACCTGGCTGTAAATCTTTTAAAATCAGCTCACCGATGCCACATCTTGGACCACAGGATAAAAATCTTATATCGCTTGCAATTTTTATCATACTAGAAGCTAATGTTGATAAACTTGATGCAAAAAAATTTACAGCATCTTTTGATGCAATGGCTTCAAATAAATTAGGTGCCTGTTTATAATCTGTATTGGTAAATTCAGAAATTTTTTCTATTGCAAGCCTGGCAAACCCTTTTGGTGCATTTAAACCAGTCCCAACTGCTGTTGCCCCTAAAGCTAGTTCTTTTAAACCTTCCAAAGCAAATGTGATACGCTTTTTATTGTTAATAATCTGAGTCTTATATGCACCAAATTCATCAGATAACCTAATAGGTACTGCATCCTGCATGTGTGTTCTGCCAATTTTTATAATATTTGCAAATTCTTTTTCTTTATACTCTAATGCTTCTTTGAGACCATCTAGTGCTGGCAAAAGCTTCTTTTTTGAAAGTTCTACAATCATTATATGCATTGCAGTTGGGATTGTATCATTGCTAGATTGGCCTTTATTTACATCATTGTTTGGATGAACAAGTTTTTCACCTTTTTTACCTCCCAAAATCTCTGTTGCCCTGTTTGCTATTACTTCGTTAATGTTCATGTTTGTTGAAGTACCAGAACCCGTTTGATAAACATCTATAGGAAACTGATTGTCAAATTTATGATCTAAAATTTCTTTACAGGCTTGGATTATTGCATCAGCTTTTTTCTCTTCAATGTATTTAAGCTCTTTATTACTCAAAGCACAGGCAAGCTTTACAGTAGCTAGAGCATATATGAAATCCAAAGGCATAGATTTACCTGATACCTTAAAATTTTCTATGGCTCTTTGTGTTTGGGCACCAAAGTATGCTTCATCTGGAACCATAACCTCACCCATTGAATCTGTTTCTTTTCTCATACAGCCTCCTTGTTTTTTTATTAATTTAGTTGCTAGTAGCTATAATTTCAAGTAGATTTGTCATTAAAAATTATATTAGTATAATTGCTTTGATGTTTGAGATTGTACAAATTGCTGGACAGGCTTATAAGGGCTACGGTTATTCCTTTATAAATGGCAAAATAGTGTTTATTCCTTTTGTAGAAACAAATGAAAAAGTAGCAATAAAAATTACAAAAGAAAAAAAAGACTATTGTCTAGCAGAGGTCGTTGATATTTTGGAAAGCACTGAAACTAGAAAAAAACCATTTTGTAAATATTTTGGTTTATGTGGCGGTTGTCATTATCAGCACATTCACTATAATCAACAGTTAAACATAAAATCTCAAATATTAAAAAATATACTTAAACGTATAGGACATATATCATTAGATAACATTGAAATAATAAAAAGCAAACAAACATTTTACAGACACAGGGTAAAATTTCAAAAAAAAGCTGAAAAAATAGGATTTTTTAAACAAAACTCAAATGAATTTCTAGAAATAAACTATTGCCCGATACTTGTTAAACAAATAAATAGTTATATAAAAAATCATAAAGATTTAGAAATAGAAGTCGATAGCTTTTTTAAACTAGCTACAAATAAAAATGAACCGTTAAGAATAGACTTATCTTTTATTGCAAAAGATGCTTACATTGATTATAAAATGGGTTCTTTTACTCAAGTCAATCTTGATGCAAACAAAACTCTTATTAATCTTATACTAAATTTAGTTAAAGATGAAAATGTTTTTGAAGCATTCTGCGGAATCGGGAACTTTACAATACCTTTGGCACTCAAAAACCACAAGGTCGAAGCTTTTGAAATTGATGAGTTATCCATTGAGACACTAAAACAAAACGCAAAAAGATTATCGCTTGATATTAAAGCAACTCAGTGTGATTTAAATAAACCACTAGAATATAAAAAACCAATTGATACATTAATACTTGATCCACCAAGAAGTGGAAGTCAAAATCTAATGCACTTTATTAACAATAAAAAACCAAATCAAGTGATATATGTATCATGCGAACCACCAACGCTTGCAAGGGATCTATCTATTTTAAAAAACTACACACTTGAAAAGATTTTTTTACTTGATATGTTTCCAAATACCTATCATTTTGAAACTGTAGCGGTTTTATCATTAGATAAGTAAGTGACTTAAATAAATAAATCATTCTTGATATTACATTCAAAAATAATAAACTTCAAAGCAAGATTGAAAAATGGGAGGTTTTATGCAACAAAGAGGTTATTGGGGAACGTTGATTGGTGGTTTTCTTGTAGGTACAACGCTTTTTATTTTTTATTATGTATCTGGTGCTGGTTTTGGTGCTAGTGGCGGTTTTTCTCAGGCATCGGCTTTCATAATTTCGCTGTTTAGCAAGTCTTATATTGCATCGAATGCGTATACAGCAAAAGATTTAGGTGAACATAGCATAGTACATATCTTGTATAACCGTATTTTCTTCATCGATATTGGCATATTTATTGGTGGCTTTGTTAGTGCACTTATTGGTGGTAGGCTAAGATTTTCTACAGACAAAGGACCTACTGCATCAACACCCTATAGATATGCACTGGCATTTTTTGGTGGCATTTTAATTGCCTACGCTACTAGATACGCAAGAGGCTGTACAAGCGGTCAAGGATTAGCCGGCGCAGGTGCATATTCAATAGGTGGATGGTTATTTTTGTTCTGTGTATTTGCTGGTGTATACCTTACTGCAAGGTTATTTAGGAGGCAATGGTTATGAGCGCACCACTTTATATAAACGGTATCATCTCGGGTCATACAAATATGCTTTTTTCAATATTTGGTGGATTTTTGTTTGGCTTTTTTTTGGAAGTAACAGGTTTTGCTTCAGGAAAAAACATAACTGATGAGTTCTATTTTAGAAACAATCGCGTTATACAAATGATGGTTTCAGCTATTTTAACATCCACATTCTGGTTTTTGGTATTTGGCTCATTGGGTCTTATACAGATACCAAACATTTGGACACCAAATTTATATTTGTGGCCATATATATTTGGGGGGCTTTTATTTGGCGTTGGTATGGCAATGAGCGGTTATTGTCCCGGCACTTCTGTTGCAGCCATAGCAAGCGGCAAAAAAGACGCTATGGTATTTGGACTTGGAATGCTTGTTGGAATGGCTATATTTATATTCGGTTTTCCGTTTGAGAAAGATTTTTATGTTTCAAGCGACTTAGGACAAGTTTACTGGCATACACTATTTGGTGCAAATACAGTTATTTCATTCATTATAACAGTATTAATAGGTGGATTCTTCATGGGATTTATGCAATACATGGTATCTTATGTCAACAAAAACCGCACAGAATCAAAAGAATATTCAGCACAATACGTAATTGGTATCTTAGCATTAATTTTTGTTATCGTGGTTACAGTATTGCTAAAGACTCTCTTACCTGCTTAACTTAAAAAGGGGCTGGCCCCCTTTTTTTTCAAAAGTTTGAGATTTATAAAAAACTAGTTTATTATAAGTTGCATGAGATTCTTCCTGGCATTTATTCTTTTTTCTTTATTTTTTAGCATAACTGCAAAATCAAAAGAGATTTTAAATGGAAAAATTATGTATAATCAAGCTATTTATTTTTTAAAGAAAAATGATTACAAAAGTGCTTTTCTTTATTTTTCAGGTTCGTGCTATAATAATTATCTGCCAGGCTGCGACATGATGGGCATAACAGAATATCAAATTGATCAAGACAAGGGTATTAAAATATGCAAAGATTGGGTTAATAAACTATCAGATAGTAAAAATAAAAACGATCAAGAACATTTAAAAAAGGTCTTACAATACTACATTGATATATTTAAACAACTTAACGACAAAGATTTATCTAATTATTTTCAAAAACGCTACAATAAGATTTTTTTGCAGATAAAGATAGAAAAAGTAAATCCAAATGATCACAATTAATCCTTAGAAACAATTATTTATTGTATGCAACTGTTTGTTTTTAGGTAATTTTGTGATAAAATTTTAAGTATGAATTATTACAAAGTGCTATTCAATATAGCTTTAAACAAAAGTTTTACATATAAAAGCGAGCAGGAAATTACAATTGGCACAAGAGTAGTAGTAGATTTTCATAATAGAAAAAAAGTGGGTATTGTTTTTGAAAAAAATCCAACAACAGACATAGAGTCAAACATAAAAGAAATTATCTCAATATTAGATAGCAAGCCCATTGTAAGCAGTGAACTTATTAAAACTATAAATTTTGCAAGTTATTATTACTTAAGTCCAAAAGGTTTAATCTTAAAAAATGCACTACCTTCTATGGCTTTTTTGCAAATACCTATTGATTTTAAAAAAAATCTTAAAACGCAAATAAACATTGAAAAATTCTTTACACTAAACAAACAACAAGAAGATATTTATAAAAAGATAGATTTAAACAAATTTAACGTTAACCTTATATTTGGCATAACGGGCTCTGGTAAAACAGAAATTTTTTTGCATTTAATTAAAGATGTTGTAGAAAAAGGCAAAAACGCCCTTGTACTTGTACCAGAAATTGTGCTTACAAATCAATACAAAAGGGTATTTGAGGAAAAATTTTTAGATACTGTAGCAATATTTCACTCACAATTAACATTAAAACAGCGATTTATTGAATGGAGCCAGTATCGAAAACAAGAAAAAAGGGTCTTACTTGGTACTCGCTCAGCTGCATTTGTAGATTTGGCAAATACAGGCTTGATAGTAGTTGATGAAGAAAATGACGATTCATATAAACAGGAAAATATACCACGATATAATGCTAAAGATTTGATAATATATAGGGCAAAACAACTGAATATTCCTGTGATTTTGTCAAGTGCAACACCAACAGTTGAAACATACTATAAAGCAGCCATTATAAAAAAGTTTAATATGTTCAAACTTACTGAGCGTATAAATAATTGTCAACTACCCACAATTGAATTTGCAAAGCCAGACAAAGAACTCTTAAGCACTCAATCAATGGACGCTATAAATAATTCACTAAAGAACAATCAAACATGCGCAATCCTAGTAAACAGGCGAGGATTTGCACATTTTTTAGTATGCGGTGATTGCGGACACATCTTTAGATGTCCAAACTGTAATGTTTCGCTTGTATATCATAAAAAAACTAAAGATTTAAAATGCCACTTTTGTGAATCAAGCTTTGATATACCAGATAAATGTCCCAATTGTTTAAGCTATAATATTAGAGATGTTGGTATAGGAACACAAAAGATGGAAGAGTTTTTACGCGATTATTTTGGAAATATAAATATTCAGCGCTTAGATAGAGATACAGCATCCTCTAAAAAAAACGCACAAAACATTGTATCTAGTCTGCTTGATGGTAAAATCGATATTATTGTTGGCACAAGTATGATATCAAAAGGCTACGATATAGAAAAAATCAATCTCGTAATTATATCTAATATTGAATCCATTTTTGCTTTGCCTGATTTTAGGGTAGACGAAAAAGTTGTCTCTCTAATTACGCAAACAGCTGGTAGAAGTGGACGCAAACAACAAGGTAGTGTAATTATTGAGTCAAAACTGCCAATGCGACTAGAAAATTTTATTAAAAATAATGATTACGAAAACTTTTTGCAGGAAGAAATTAAGATTAGAAAATCACTTAACTATCCGCCATTTTCGCATATAGTGAGAATTATTTCGCAACAAACGAATGAAAAAGTCGCAAAAGATAATATTCAAAAATTAGCAGACATATTGCAAAATAATAATTTAAGTTTTCTTGGACCAACAAAATGCCCAATTGATAAAATAAAAAACAAATACAGGTATCACATAATTATAAAGTCTCAAGACATATTCAAAACGATTGATTTTATATTAAATAATTTATATAACTGCGAATTAAATTTTGATGTTGACCCAATCTCTTTTTTTTAATATAATGTCTTTAATTTTAAATAGTAAAGGGGTGATTTGTTTGCCGGGTGTCTATGTAAGAGACAACGAATCTTTTGAAGAAGCCTTTAAGCGATTCAAAAAACAGTGCGAGCGCGCTGGTATCCTCTCTGAAATAAAAAAGAGAGAACACTATGAAAAGCCAAGCGAAAAGAAAAAGAAAAAAGCATTGGCTGCTCGCAAAAAGGCGCTTAAGAAAAAAAGACTTAGCGAGAGAAAAAAATAAACCCCTTTTTAAGGGGTTTATTTACTGTATGAACAGCTTTTTATTTAATTATTTTGCAACAAAAATAAAAAAAAATATCTTAGATCAAAAAATTACTCATGTATATGGTAGTGATGGTGTGGTTGTATTAAACACACAAAATGGTTTATCAATTTTTTTTAAATTAGATTCTCCAGGTGCGCTGTTTTTTGGTATGTACCAACTCCCCAAAACTCAAAACCAATTTGCAACAAATTTACAAAAAAAAATAAATAAGCTCAAGATTGTTAGTGCAGATTTTAGAGGTATTGAGCGTGTACTGATTTTGAAATTATTGGATAAAAGATTAGATATCGAGCACTATTATTTTTTGGTGTTTGAAATAACAGGCAGAAACGGTAATCTAATACTATGTGATACAAATCAAAAAATTATAGAAAGCTATAGATACAACACAAACAGACAAATTTTACCAAACAAAATTTACAAAAAACCTAATCAAATGCTTGATATTACAACAGATAATATAAATATCCTAAAAAATGCGCTTCACGTAAAGAATATTTTGGGTATTGATAACTTTGTAAAAAAATTTGTTGGGAAAGAAAATATTGACAATTTTATTGAAATTACAAAAAAATCTTATGAAAAACTATTCCAGTACGAGTATCAAGGAAAAAAATTTGTTTACCCATTTTTGTTTGATTTTAGCAAAAATGTAAATATTATTGACGACGAAATACTCTTTAATCAAATTTTTAGCAAAAACTCACCAAAAAGTTCGAACAACATAAAAATTATCCAGTCAATTGATAAAAAATTAAAAAAGTATAGTGAAAAAATAGAAAAAATAGAAAATGACATACAAAAAGCAAAAGATGCTGAAAAAATTAAATTATTTGCCGACACACTATTGGAAAACATTAACTTTATTAAATTAAATGGCAAAGAAGTTTATTTAAAACCCATTAATTATACAGACGAAATTGCTGTACCCATAAATCCTCAAAAAACAATTCAAGAAAATATAAATTTTTACTATAAGCTATACAAAAAATACAAAAACGCTGAAAAAATACTAAGTTTAAGGCTTAATCAAGTCAAACAAGAGTACAGTTATTTAGCAAACATGAAAGAGCAAATGTTAAACAACCAAATTGACCCAAAAGATGCTAATAAATTTTTAAAAACAAAAATAAATCAAAAGATTAAACTTATTGAAAATTTCCCATATGAGCGATTTAATATTCTTGGTTTTGATGTTTATATAGGCAAAAATGCCAAAGGTAACGATTTAATCTTAAAAAATGCGTCAAAAGAAGATATATGGATGCACCCTAAAAATATTCCAGGCCCACATTTAATTATAAAAAATCCTAAACGCTTACAAGAATTAGAAAAAACACTCTTAGAAAAATGCGCTAAAAAAATAAAAGAGGAAATACGGTCAAATAACAAAATCGAGATCGACTATACATTTGTTAAATATGTAAAAAAGCCAAAGGGTTTTAAAAAAGGACGTGTTACATACGCTAACTTCAAAACTGTGGTTGTAAGCTAATGTCAGATATTATTCTGGGTATTTTTATTGTGGGACTATTAATATTAGGTTATATGCATGGTTTCATAAAGGAATTTTTCAAAATGGTAGCTGTAATTTTGGGTTTGTATTTGTCTGTCATATATCACAGCGTTTTAACACTACCCATAGAAAAAGCGCTAAAAGTATCATATTTAATTGCAAATCTACTGAGTTTTATTGCATTGTTTATTATTATATATACACTGGTAAACCTTATTAGTTTTTTAAGTCAAAGTGCATCAAAAAAGATGAAATTAACAAGCATTGATAGAATCCTTGGCGCACTATTTGGACTTTTTAAAGCTGTTTTTTTAATTGCTGTATTATCAATTATACTTAGAAGCTTGCCTTATTTAAATCGTCTTTCAAATGAGCTTATGCATAATTCCACTATTTACAAAACAATTTGCATATCGACGCAAAATTTAAAACTTCAAAAAGATATAGCAAGGAGTATAAAATGAAAGAGACTTTTTATTTAAAAAGAAAAAAGAAAAAAGGTTTTGGATCTAAGTTATTATTTATTATTGCAATTTTGGCTCTTGCCTATATTGTTTACCACTACACGCCTTTTTTTGTAAAAAATCCCATACACATTAATGTAGTCTATCCACAAGAATACTTTAGTTCTGATAAAAACCTTGACATATCAATTAAAGACTCAAAATATCCGTTAAAAGAAGTTAACGTTTATGTATATACAATGAATACAAAAATTTCTATATATGATAAAATATTTGAAAACAAAAATACTTATAATTTCCCACTAAAATTTAAGCTAAACCAAAGGCTTCCGGGTGGCCCGGCAAAATTTGTAATTGAAGTAGAAGATTATTCACACAACAATTTTTCTCTTGGTTTTAAAAAGAAAATTGAAAAACAAGTTACTGTTTATAATCATTACCCAAAAGTAATTCTATTAAATGATGCAGCCAATATATTAGAAGGTGGCTCCGCAGCAGTATTATTTTATGCAAATGACAAAATTGGTCTTAAAAATATTTATTTGCAAGTTAAGTATGCAAATAACAAAATTGCTAAATTCAGATGCTTTAACGCAGACAAATTTACGAATCATCCACACACTTACATAGCTTTTTTCACTTACCCTTTTTGTGAGCAAAAAAATTGGGACACATCTATAGTTGCACAAAACAATGCAGGAAACCAAATTTTTGTGCATGTACCCGTATATTACGAATCGTTTAAAAACAAAAAAACCGATGTTCAGGTTGATACACGTTTTATTGAAACAAAAGTGTACAGATTATTAAAAGAAGCTAACATAAGTTTTAATGAACAAGATCCAGCACAAGCTTTTGACTTGGTTATAAACAAATTAGAAAAACAAAATAACGAACAAATTGCTCAAATAGCAAATTCTGTTCATACAGATCAAATATTATTTAAAGGCCCTTTTTTGCAATTGCCTGGCTCTGCTGTTATGGCATATTTTGGCGATTATAGAACGTTTTACTATGATAATAGGCCACTGACTCATGAATATCATTTAGGAGTTGATTTTGCTAGCATAAAACACGCTAAAGTACCTGCAGCTAACTCGGGTGTGGTGGTGTATACTGGGAATATTGGTGTATATGGAAAGTGCATTTTAATTGATCATGGACTTGGTATATTTAGCCTTTATGGCCATTTAGAAGACTTCCTTGTTCAAAAAGGTGACTTTGTTCAAAAAGGCCAGATCATTGCCCATACAGATACCACGGGTCTTGCGGTCGGGGACCACCTGCATTTTGGTATGCTAATTGATGGCTATTATGTTAATCCCATAGAATGGTTAGATGGCTCATGGATAAATAATAATATAGAAAGAAAAATAGCAGATGCAAGAAAAAGAGCCAACATGTTAAAGTATTATATATCTCAATAAATTGGCTAACATTGATCCAACAAAAGATCCAATTATAAAAAGCTTAGTTAGTTTATCAATCCCAATGATAATAGAAAGTAATCTGCAAACAGTTTTTAGTCTTGTCGATACTTTTTTTGTTTCTCGCATAAGCTATAGCGCGATCGGCGCATTAGTGTCTTCAAGCATGCTTTTGATGCTAATATCTAGTTTAACAATAGGAATTTCTATCGCTTCATCAATTTTTTTTACGCAAAGCTTCGGAGCAAGAAATTACAAAATGGCAAATACAGTATACTCCAATGCCTTGATTGTAATGTTAGCATTCTCTTTTGTTTCCATGATGTTGTATCCTTTTTTGGATACTATTTTAAGACTTCTTAGTTTGAAAAACTCTACATTAATTTTTGCTAAACAATTTTTGAGTATTTCAATTTTAGGACTTCCTGTCTCATTTGTGTTTGGCTTAAATAGCACAACACTAAAGAGCATGTCTTTACCCAACAAAACGCTTTTAATTATGCTTATCGCTACTGTTGTTAATATAGCGCTTGACCCTTTGTTTATATTTGCCTTTAAAATGGGTATTAAAGGCGCAGCGCTTGCCACAATTTGTTCAATGTTTATTGGTATACTTTTACAAATTTACGTTATATCAAAAACAAGATTAAGGTTAAAGTTTGACATTAACATAAAACTCATCAAACAGCTCTTAAATAAAAGCATATTCGCTTCCTTTCACTTAATGATAAGAATTTTAAGCATGCTTTTAATTATAAAAATTATAGCTATGCACTCACAGGTAGCAGTTTCAAGCTACAGCATTGTAACACGCATTTATCAAATTTTACTATTTATGATTTTTGGCATATCAAACGCAGCTGCAGTAATTGTAGGTCAAAATATCGGTTCTAAAAATTGGGCATTTGTAAAAGAAGGTGTTGAAAAATCACTTTTGTTTGGTAGTGCCTTTATAATTTTTTTAGATATTTTATTGTTTGTATTTTCAGGTATCATAATAAAAGTTTTTACTTCAGATAAAGCATGCTTTGAAATTGCAAAAAATGCATTTTTATACTACGCTTTAAGTTATCCATTTTTTGCAGCAGGTTCAATTGCAAACCGCATTACAATGGCCTGTGGAAACACTTTTTTGCCAAGCATAATGAATTTTTTTAGTTTATTTTTGTTTCAGCTTCCACTTGCTTACTTTTTATCAATTCAAATGAAACTAAATGGTATATGGCTTTCAATTTTAGCAGCAAATATTTTAAATTTTATGCTCAATATTTTAATCTTAAAATACAATTTATCCAAATTATCTATACATTATAAATTTCTAAAAACATTTACTGGCCAAAAAAACGTTTAAAAATATTTTTTTCTTGACCTTGTTGTAATGATTGATTCATTTCATTTGCAAACTCTTCCATAAGCTGCTTTTGTTTTTGAGTTAATTTTTTCGGTATCTCAACATTAACATTTATAATTTGACTACCTTTTGCTCCTTCAATTTCAACACCTTCACCTTTAAGTAAAATTTGTGAACCACTTTGTGTGCCAGGTTCAACAGAAACCTTTTTTTTACCCCAGATAGTATCTACTTCTATTTCATCACCTAAAACAGCTTGGGGTATAGAAATATTCAAATCAAGATATATATTTAAACCTTCTCTTCTAAAAATCTCATCAGGTAAAACTTTAAAGTAGATTATTAAATCACCTCTAATTTTATCTATGCTTTCGTTACCTTTTGAAGAAATTTTTATAGCATAACCATTGTCTACTCCACGGGGGATTTTAATAGAAATTTTTTCTTTTTCGATCACAAAACCCTTGGCATTGCATTTTGAACATTTTTTCGTTATTATTCTGCCACTTCCACCGCATTTTGGACAAATTTTACGCATTGATATAAAAAAATTACCATATTCTACCTGGCCTCTACCTTTGCAATAATCACACGTTTCAAAATCTTGAGGTTTAGCACCCAAACCATTACATTCATCACAAACTTTTTGATAGCTTATCTCAATTTCTTTTGAAGCACCAAAGATAGCTTCTTTAAAAGAAATTACCATTTGATACTGTATATCTTCGCCTTTTCTTCTTTGATGGTAACGGTTAGAGCTTCTTGAACCAAAATTACCAAAAAGATCCCCAAACATATCATTTACATAGGCAAAAATATCATCAAAACTAGATGTATTGAAGTCAAAATCATTCTCATTTACGTAACCAAATTGATCGTACTTCGCCCTTTTTGTTTCATCTGATAATATAGCATATGCTTCTGTTATTTCTTTAAACTTTTCTTCAGAGGCTTTATCACCCTGATTTTTATCAGGATGGTATTTCAAAGCTAGCTGTCTATATGCTTTTTTAATATCTTCTATGCTTGCGTTTCTTTCTACACCCAATATGGCGTAATAATCTTTAGCCATTTTTTATCATTCTCCTTAAAAAATTAACCATTACAAACAAAAGCAAAGATAGAAAATATTATAAGACTTTCTATCTTTGCTTAGCAGTAACTTTTTTAGATAACTTACTTATTACTTATTGTCTTCTTTTTCTACTTCAGCTTCCACTACATCTTCTTCTTGTTTAGAACCCTCTGGATTTGTAGCGCCTTCTTTTTGCGAAGCTTGTTTATAAGCTTCTTCAGCTAATTTATGAGTTTTGTTTATTAATTCATTCATTTTTGATTCTATTTCTTCTTTTGTGCCGGATTCTATGGCTTTCTTTGTAGCATCAATAGCATCTTGAATATCTTTTCTCTCGCTTTCTGAGATCTTATCTCCAAAATCACTTAAGCTTTTTTGTGTTGAATATACTATAGAATCTGCTTTATTTTTGGCCTCGACTAACTCTTTATACTTTTTATCTTCCTCTGCATGCAATTCAGCTTCCTTCACCATTTTCTCTATTTCGTCTTGTGCTAAGCCACTTGAAGCTGTTATACGAATCATTTGTTCTTTGCCTGTAGCTTTATCTTTCGCTGAAACATTCAATATACCATTTGCATCAATATCAAATGTAACCTCAACTTGAGGCACTCCCCTTGGTGCTGGCACTATACCCATAAGCTCAAATCTGCCAAGTGTTTTATTTTCTGCTGCCATTTCACGCTCACCCTGGAGCACATGAATTGTAACTGCAGTCTGGTTGTCTTCTGCTGTTGTGAATACCTGACTTTTCTTTGTTGGAATTGTTGTGTTTCTTGGAATAATTTTTGTCATCACACCACCTAACGTCTCTATGCCAAGACTTAGTGGTGTTACATCAAGCAACAATACATCTTTAACTTCACCTTTTAATACGCCACCTTGTATCGCAGCGCCTATTGCTACCGCTTCATCGGGGTTTACATCCTTTCTTGGTTCTTTGCCAAAAAATTCCTTTACAACTTGTTGGATTTTTGGCATTCTTGTCATACCGCCAACAAGTATAACATAATCTATATCATTCTGTGTTAAATTTGCATCTTTCAAAGCTAATTTGCAGGGTTCAAGTGTACGCTGTACAAGCGAATCCACTATTTGCTCAAATTTTGATCTCGTTATTTTGATTACTAAATGTTTTGGTCCTGTAGCATCTGCAGTTATAAAAGGTAAGTTTACTTCTGTTTCAAGAGAGCTTGAAAGCTCAATTTTAGCTTTCTCGCTAGCTTCTTTTAGTCGCTGCAAAGCCATTGGGTCGCTTCTTAGATCAATTCCATTTTCTTTTTTAAACTCATCAGCTAAATAATCCAATAAAACTCTATCAAAATCGTCACCACCTAAAAATGTATCTCCGTTGGTCGACTTTACTTCAAAAACACCATCAGCAATCTCTAGTATAGATATATCAAATGTACCACCACCTAAGTCATAAACTGCAACTTTTCCTTCTTTTGTTGTATCAAGTCCAAATGCTAAAGACGATGCAGTTGGCTCATTTATTATTCTTAAAACATCTAGTCCCGCAATAGTACCCGCATCCTTGGTGGCTTTTCTTTGTGAGTCATCGAAATATGCTGGCACAGTTACGACTGCTTCTGTAATTTTCTCACCTAAATAGCTTTCTGCATCTCTTTTTAACTTTTGCAATACCTGAGCAGAAATTTCTTGCGGTGTGTAATCTTTGCCACTTATTCTAATTCTGCAATCATCATTTGGACCTTCTACTACCTCATAAGGTAATTTTACTTTAGCTTCTTGAGCTTGTTTTGAGCTAAATCTTCTACCTATTAGTCTCTTGGCAGAAAAAATTGTCTTTTTGGGATTTGTAATAGCTTGCCTTTTTGCAGCCTGACCTACTAGTATTTCCCCCTTCTCTGTGAATGCTACAATACTTGGTGTAGTGTTTGCACCTTCAGCGTTTGGAATTACTTTGGGTTTGCCACCTTCCATAATGGCCATACAAGAATTAGTTGTCCCAAGATCTATTCCTAAAACTCTTCCCATATCTAAACCTCCTCATTATTGTCATTATTATAACTTTTGCTCTCGCCTTTTGAAACGGATACTTTTGCCGGTCTAAGTAGTTTATCTTTATATATGTAACCTTTTTCAAAAACTTGCACAATTTTGTTTGGCTCATCTGAATCAACAGTCATTAAAGCTTCATGCATATGAGGATTAAATTCAACTTGCGTATCGACCTCTTTAATCTCATATTTTTCTAAAAGCTGTTTAAATGCTTTTATTACAAGCTCTATTCCAGCGCTTATAGACTCATCTTTCGCACATGCTATATAAGCTTTTTCCAGACTATCCAAAATAGGCAAAAAATCATTTACAACTGATCCTTTAACAACATCAATAATTTCAAGCTTTTCTCTTTCTGAGCGTTTTCTAAAGTTATCAAACTCTGCAAGCAATCTTAAGTAAGCATCTTTTTGCCTTTCTATCTCGCTAATTTTATCTTTTTGCTCATCGGATATAACCTGCTCATTTTTTGATGCATTATTTTCTTGAGTTTCGATAATTTCGTTTATATCGTTTTGGTCATTCATTACTGCCTCCCTTGTTTAAGTAATTTTTCGATTTTTTTGCTTAAAAAATCTAACGTATAAATTACATTTTCGTAGTCTAAATTCATAGGGCCAAGCACGCTAACAAAACCTAACTTAATATTATCCAGATAGTAAGGTTGCGCAATAAGACTCAGCTTCTTAAGTTTTTCATTTGGTATATCATTGCCAATTAATATCTTTTCATCGTTTTTAATTATTAAATCAACGATCTCTGACACATGCCTTCTTTTTTCAATAACATCTAATATTTTATTTAACTGTTCATAATCTTCATAAAATTCTTTTTCTTTTATTAGGTTTTGAACCCCAGAGAAATACAAATCTCTACTCGTCTCTTTTAATTTTTTAAATATCAACTCGCACTCAGCTTTACTACGTGACAAAGATTCCTTTAGGTCTTCTTGAATTTTTTCCAATTCCCATCCAACGTAATTTTCTTTCAAAAATTGAGATATATCGTTAAGCTCACTTTGAGAGTAATCTTTGGCAATATCTATGATTTTCGTTTCTACAACAGAAGGCTCTGCTATAACAGCGCATAGCAATTTATTTGAACCTATTTTTATCAAATTGATGTCTTTTAATTTAAGTTTAAATATATTAGGCATACTAACCATTGATAAAAGCCCACAGGAGTTGGATAATATATTTGATATATCTACTATAAAGTCACCAATTGTATTTAAATTGATATTTTCAATCTGTTTTAATTTTAGTTTGGTGGTTTTCTTCCTGTTTTCTAATATATATTGAACATAAACTTTGTAGCCTAACTCTGTGGGCACTTTACCGCTTGACACATAAGAGTGTTTTAGGTAACCCATCTCTTCTAAATCTGACATTATATTTCTCATTGTGGCGGCAGAAAAAGGCAAATTATACCTTTTGATCAAAATTCTCGATCCAGCAGCTTCTTTATAATTTATAAAATTTTCAACTACTACATTTAAGACAGTTGAATACCTTTCGTCTAAATCTGTTCTCATTAGCAATCACCACACCTACCTGCTAACAAGATATTCTAATTTTATTTTTTGTCAAGTACTATCAAACATCAAAAATTAGGTAAAATGTTTTTTTATATAAAAGCACCAATATTTATTGATAAATATTTTAAAAAATGGTAAAATACTAAAGAAGGGTTTTTATGTTAAAAAAAGAAGTTAGTGTAGATGGAATTAGTATTGCCTACAAAGAAGAAAATCCAAATAAAAATAAAACGCTTATCTTTATCCATGGCTCTGGTGCAACAAAGCTCACATGGAAACATCAGCTAAAAGTTCAACTGCCACAATACACAAAAATAGCTTTAGACTTGCCAGGGCATGGCGAATCTAAAGGTAGTGGGTTTTCGTCCATAAAAGATTATGTAGAATGTGTAAAATCTTTTATAAAAGTTTTAAATTTAGAAAATGTGACGCTTTGCGGTCATTCTATGGGTGGAGCAATAGTCCAAATGTTTTCTCTCAAATATCCTTTACTGATAGATGCTATTATAATAGCTGGAAGCGGTGCAAAACTAAAAGTTCACCAGGATATATTAGATGCAACTTTAAATGGCTTAAATTATACAGAACAATGGGCCTACTGCGAAAACACAAAAAAAGAATTGATTAGTCAGGCAGAAAGCGATTTTTTGAAAACAGATAAAATGGTTCGGTACAAAGATTTTTTAGCCTGCAATAATTTTGATATAATGCAAGACGTTAGCCGTATAGAAAATCCTACTCTTATTATCGTAGGTTCTTGCGATAAACTAACACCCCCAAAATACGCTCAATATCTAAAAGAAAATATCAAGCAATCAACGCTGCAAATTGTACAAAATGCAGGACACATGTCCATGTGGGAGCAACCCGATGATTTTAATCGAACAATTTGTAATTTTCTACAATAATTTGCAATTTTTGTAATTTTTTGTATAATAAATGCTTAATTTATACAAGGGGGAAATATGAGTGAAAAGTTAAAGGGTGCAGAAATCTTTATTGAATGCCTTAAAAAAGAAGGCGTCAAGCATATGTTTGGCATACCAGGCGGCGCAATTATTGATTTGCACGATGCTATTTATAAGCAAAAAGATGTAGAATTTATACTGACAAGACACGAACAAGGTGCTGTCCATATGGCAGATGGATATGCAAGAAGTACGGGCAAAGTTGGCGTTAGCTTGGTTACAAGCGGGCCTGGTGCAACCAATGCCGTCACAGGCATTGCAACAGCTTATATGGATTCTATACCTCTTGTAGTTTTTACTGGACAAGTGCCAACGAGTTTGATTGGTAATGATGCTTTTCAAGAAGTGGATATCGTCGGTATAACAAGATCTTGTACAAAGCACAATTTTTTAGTAAAAGACGTAAAAGACTTATCTTATACAATAAAAAAGGCGTTTTATATAGCAAAAACAGGCAGGCAGGGGCCAGTTTTGGTTGATATACCAAAAGACGTACAAACAGCCGTTTGTGAATTTGAATATCCAGATGCCATACACTTAAGAAGCTACAACCCAACATATCATGGCAACCCTAAACAAATTAAAAAAGTAGCAAAAGTCATAGAATCTGCAGAAAGACCGCTTTTGTATATTGGTGGTGGCGTTATTACTTCAAACTCACACAAAGAAGTTTTAGATCTTGCAGAAAAACTTCAAATACCTGTATTTACAACACTGATGGGTATTGGAGGGTTCCCGGCAGATCATCCATTATGCTTGGGTATGGCTGGTATGCATGGCACTTACAAAGCTAATATGGCTATACAGTACTGTGATTTACTTATCTCTGTTGGCGCAAGATTTGATGATAGAATTACTGGCAAAGTATCAGAGTTTGCCCCAAATGCACAAATTATTCACATAGATATTGACCCAACAAGCATTAGTAAAAATATTCGCGTAGATTACCCAATTGTTGGCGATGCAAAATTAGTATTAAAAGAACTTTTATCAACTCTTAAAGATAACCACAGATCTAACCAAAATAGCGAAAATTGGCTCAATTTGATTAAAAAATGGAATCAAGAACATCCATTATCTTACGAGGATTCGGACAAAGTTATTAAACCACAGTATGTTATACAATTGCTAAGCAAGTTAACAAAAGATATAGATCCTATTATATCAACAGAGGTAGGCCAACACCAAATGTGGGCCGCGCAATTTTACAGTTTTAACAAACCAAGAAGGTTTTTAACATCAGGCGGATTAGGCACTATGGGTTTTGGTTTTCCTGCAGGCATAGGTGCGAGTTTTGCAAATCAGGATAAACAGGTATTTGTAATAGCAGGAGACGGTTCGTTTCAGATGAACGAACAAGAATTAGCCGTTCTTGCAACATATAAGCTACCAACAAAAGTCATTATTCTAAACAACTCTTATCTAGGTATGGTAAGGCAATGGCAACAATTATTCTACGGTAGAAGATATTCAAATACCAATATTGAAGTACAACCAGACTTTATAAAACTATCAGAAAGTTATGGTATAGCTGCAAGAAGGGTCGAAGATAAAAAGGAAGTCGAAGAAGCGCTCTCAGAAATGATAAGTCATAGTGGCCCATACTTGCTTGATATAAAAATAGAAAGAGAAGAAAATGTTTATCCTATGGTACCAGGTGGCGCACCACTTAGCGATATGATTTTAACTTAGGGGGAAAAATGAAAAGAATATTTTCAGTTATAGTAGAAAATGAAGCAGGTGTACTATCGCGCATATCAAATCTTTTTAGTGCAAGAGGCTACAATATAGAAAGTCTAAATGTTGCACCTATAAATGAACTTAATTTATCTCGAATGACAATAGTTACAGAAGGTGATTTAAATATTTTAGAACAAATAGGAAAACAATTAAACAAACTCATTGATACAATAAAAGTAATAGAATATGGAGATGAATTACCATATGTAGAAAGAGAAATGGCTTTAATAAAAATGCACACAGATTCTTCAACAAGAGCCGAAATACTGAGAATAATCGATATATTTAGAGGGAAAGTTGTTGACGTATCGCAAAATTCTTATACAATAGAGGTAACTGGCAGCTCAGAAAAAATCAATGGAATACTAAATTTGCTTGAACCTTTGGGTATTAAAGAGCTTGCCAGAACAGGTAAGGTTGCAATGTCAAGAGAATCAAAATAATCGTTTTTAGGAGGGATGGATGTTAAATGTTTATTACGACAAAGATGCGGATTTATCTTTAATAAAATCCAAAAAAGTTGCCATTATAGGTTACGGTTCTCAAGGTTATGCTCACTCTCATAATTTAAAAGACTCTGGTTGCGATGTGGTTGTTGGATTAAAAGAAGGGTCAAAGAGTTGGCAAAAAGCCATAAATAACGGACATAAGGTATTGTCAGTGCCCGAAGCTTGCAAATGGGCTGATGTTATTATGATTCTAACACCAGATGAAACTCAAAGTGCTTTGTATAAAAGCGAGATAGAGCCAAACTTAAAAGAAGGCGATTATATTGCTTTTGCGCATGGTTTTAATATACACTATGGCCAAATTACACCACCAGGCAATATTAATGTCATGATGATTGCACCAAAAGGACCAGGGCATTTGGTTAGAAGAGAATACGAAAAAGGAATGGGTGTGCCTATGCTTATTTCTGCATACCAGGATTACTCTGGGAATACACTTGCTATGGCATTATCTTATGCTTGTGCAAATGGCGGTGGAAGAGCCGGCGTTATACAAACAACATTCAAAGACGAAACAGAAACTGATCTTTTTGGCGAACAGGCTGTACTTTGTGGTGGTTTAACTGCTCTTGTTAAGGCAGGATTTGAAACATTAGTTGAAGCAGGGTATCCCCCAGAGATGGCCTATTTTGAAACATTTCATGAAATGAAGTTAATTGTTGACTTGATGTATGAAGGTGGGATCTCAGATATGAGATACTCTATATCAAACACAGCCAAATACGGAGATATTACAAGAGGTCCAATTGTAGTTGACAAAGATACCAAAATAAGAATGAAAAATATACTAAATCAAATTCAAGATGGCAGTTTTGCTAAAGAATGGATACTTGAAAACCAATGTAATAGGCCTGTGTTTAATGCACTTCTAAAAAAAGATGAAAATCACGAAATTGAAATGGTAGGCAAAAAATTAAGGGCAATGATGCCATGGATTGCCGCTTCAAAGTCAGTTAATAGGGATAAAAATTAATGAAAACTACAAAAAAAGATCCTATCGCAAAAGAAGGTTATGTCTTTATAGCCTCTTTTGCATTAGCATCACTATTGATAAAAAACAAATACCTTAAAAGTGCGTTAATAGGTGCAAGTGCTTTTAGCACATATTTTTTCAGAAATCCAAAAAGACAAATCAATTACACAGAAAACATGGTTTTGTCACCTGCTGATGGCACTATTGTAGACATAGGAAAATCGTACGAAAGATTTTTCTTTAAATCAAAAGTCCAAAAAATTAGCATTTTTATGTCTGTATTCAACGTCCACATAAACCTTGCACCATTTAAGGGTGTCTGTTTAGATAAAATATACAACAAGGGCTTATTTATAAGTGCAAACAAACCCAAAGCATCAATTGAAAACGAGCAATGCGCGCTATTATTAGAAAACGAACAAGGACAAAAAATTGTGGTTGTGCAAATAGCAGGCATTATTGCAAGAAGAATAGTTACATATACAAAACCAAATGACAAAGTAGAAGCTGGAGACATTATAGGTCTTATACGCTTTGGCTCAAGAGTTGATATTTACAGCGAAAAAGAATTAAATTTGGCCGTGCATTTAAATCAAAAAGTAAAAGGTGGGGATTTAATAGGTTATTTATGAAACAAAAAAACGCTTTATATATACTACCAAACCTTTTTACAACGGCAAATATGATGTCTGGATTTTACAGCATAATAGAGTCATACAAAGGTTATTACCTAACTGCTGCATGGCTTTTAATTTTATCCGTTTTATTTGATAACCTAGATGGAAAAATTGCAAGGCTCACTCATTGTGAGAGTAAATTTGGCATGGAGTATGACTCTCTATCAGATCTTGTTAGCTTCGGCGTAGCACCAGCATTTTTGATGTATACGTTTGCCTTGAGTGATATGGGTCGCATTGGAATAATTGCTGCATCACTTTTTTTGCTAACAGGTGCGCTGCGTCTTGCCCGATTTAATGTTCTTACAACAAAAACAATAGATTTTGTGGGTTTGCCTATACCAGGTGGAGCAATAATAATAGCTAGCATCATACTTTCAATTTTGCATTTTAGTATTGATTACAAAGATTACAAAGTAGCATTCCTTGTTAGTGTATATGTAATATCTTTTTTGATGGTTAGCACAATAAAATATAGAAGCTTCAAAAAAATAAAACTTGAAGGTAGAATTTCAATAAGAGTTTTTGCGCTTATTTTATTGATACTATCGCTTGTAATTTATAAACCCTACATATTTGTACCACTGATTGGTATATCGTATGCACTATCAGGGCCCATAGAATTAGTAATAAAATTATTTAAAAGGGGGAGGATCAACCATGAGTTCCAGGATAGTAAAAATATTTGACACAACGCTAAGGG
>NZ_JBMFGQ010000015.1:0-34138 GCF_049977265.1 Desulfurella sp.
TTTATTACAAAATAATTCAAATCCAATACGCTTGGTTTTTCATAAATATGCAAGTTTTTTTCAAGCCCAATATAATAGTTTTTAGCTAAGATAGTCGATTGAATTCGAGGTAAAAGATGAAGTTGTTAATTAGTTTTATTTTTTTAATCGTTTTAGTTAAATATGCTTTTGCTGTTGATATAACTTCTATTAATGTTGCTAATCAAACAATTTTAATAAGCTCAACCTCAGAGCCTCACTACACTAAATCAAGTTTTTCTATAAACAATAATCATTATTTTATTGTCTCATTTAAAAATGCAATTTTAGCTAATAAAAGTGAGGTGCTCTACAATAAAATACCTGGTATAAAAAACATTACGCTTGTTCAATATAGTTTAAATCCAAATATTGTTAGATGCACAATACAAACAAGCGACAATACATCTTTTTTTGTGCAAACCGTTCAAATTAATGATAAAAAATTAGTAACCATTATCAGTCCAAATGTAAGCGAACCATCTGAGGCTCCTCGCATTTGCACAACACCACCACCAACTGCACAAGCAAAAAGATTTAAAGTATTTATTGATGTAGGTCACGGTGGTTATGACCCCGGTGGTGTAGGTCCTGCGGGTTTACCAGAATCTTTTGTCAATTTATCAGTTGCATTAAAATTGGCAAAATATTTAAGAGAGAAGGGGGTTTCGGTTGAGCTTGACAGAACATCCAATGTTTTTGTGCCTTTATATACAAGAACTCAATTGGCAAATGAAAGTGGCGCAAATTTATTTATAGGTCTGTACTGTAATGCTTCAAGCAATCCTGCTACACATGGCACAACTACGTATTATTGGCATGAAGACTCTTACCCTTTTGCAAATTATTTAGAAAACTACATTTCCCAAAAGTTGGGTTTAACAGATGATGGTACGGTAAAAGACAATTTATATGTAATCAAATTTACTACAGCCATGCCGGCAGTTTTAATTGAATATGCCTATATCTCAAACCCATATGAGGAAAGTCTATTGGGCTCAACAGGTTTTAGGAATATATTATCGCAGGATTTGGCAAATGCGATTTATAACTATTTTGTATTAAAGAAAACTCAAATTGCTCAAAAGTAATGTTATGAAAACTATGATTTCTCTAAAACGCATAGTATTTTTATATAAGTTTTTAAAAATTGACAGTAAAAGCGGATTTTATAAGGTATGATGTTTAATGAAAATAACAAGATTTAAAACATTGTTTTTCTTAATCAGTGCTTGCTTTTTAGCCAGCATTATTAAGGCTTTTTCTGTTGAAATGCTTAGCGCTAAACGCTACAAGTTAATATACACTAATCAAATTCAACCGACAATTATAAAAAAAGGTAAGCGTGGTTTAATATTTGATTCAAGAGGCAAAATTTTGGCAGAAAATTCTTTTTTATATTACATGTTTGTCGATCCAAAATATTATTTGAAAAATAATGATTATCAAAATCCAAAATTTTTTAACTTTATAGATAAAATCTTCAATGTGAATATTAAAAAAATCATCAGTGGTAATCCTGAAAAACAATATATAAACCTAGGGTTAATCCCAGCTAAGTATTTTTATTATATTAAAGCAAACATGCCTCTTGGTTTTGGACTGAAAAAGAAACTAAAACGCTACTATCCTTATAAAAACACAATATCGCATATCATTGGTTTTGTTAATGAAAATTCTAACGGTGTTGTCGGTGTTGAAAAACAATACAATATGTATCTTCAACCACAAAAGATTTTTGAAAGAGTTTCTTTAACGCCATATGGAACTCTAAATTACCAAAGAAATCCGCAAAATGGTGATAATGTTCACCTTACCATAAACGAAACTGTTCAAAGCTACCTTCATTATCTACTCAAATCAACTCTAAAAAAACATAAAGCAAAAATGGCGATGGGTATAGTAATGAAACCAGATGGAGCAATTTTAGCTATGGATGATGTCCCAGGCTATAATGACAATAAATATTATGACTACACAAACTACTCTCGTATAAAAGATATGCCAATTAATTTTTTATTTGAACCAGGAAGTGTATTTAAAATTGTCACGATGTCTAGCGCACTGAATTCAGGTACTTTTAATGGTCATGAAACTTTGTGGTGCGATAATGGATACTGGCCAGTATTTGGACGTATTATAGAAGATGTTGAAGACAATAAGTACTTAAGGTTCGATCAGGTATTTGCATACTCAAGTAATGTGTGTTCTGCAAAAATTGCTCTTAAAGAAAATAAAAAAATCTTTTATAAATACCTATGGAGATTTGGTTTTGGAAAAAAAACAGGCATAGATTTGCCAGGTGAAGAAAGTGGTATTGTTAAAGATTATGTGGACCTACGTCCGTTTGATTTAGCAACAATGGCTTTTGGACAAGGAATAAGTGTAACACAAATTCAGCTTGCAAGGGCATACTGTGCAATTGCAAATGGAGGATATCTTATTACACCACATGTATTAAACTATATATCAAAAAACCACAAAATAATATATAAATATAAAGAACACTTCGTAAAAATACTAAAACCTCAAACTGTAAAAAAAGTTAAACACATACTAGCCGATGTTGTTAAATATGGGACAGGAATTTATGCTCAATTGAAAAATTATTCAATAGGTGGGAAAACAGGTACTGCTCAAGTAGCAAATGGTCATGGAGACTATAGTAAAAACAAGTACATTGGTTCCTTTGTTTCAATATTTCCACTAAATAAACCAAAATTTGTAATTTTAATTACTGTGGTTGATCCAAAAGGAGTAAATTACGGCGGAGTTGTGGCAGCACCTTACGTAGCAAAAATGGCGTCATTTTTAGCAGCATATTATAAAATTGCTGGTAATAATTTAATAAGTAAATCTGTAAAAAAAATATCTTGGGGGAAATAAATGTCTAGAAAGTCTAAATTTTTTGCATTTTTCTTTATTTTTTTAACGCTAATAGTTTTTCTGTACTTAGGTCTTAGTGTTACTTCAAAGGCTGTCGTAAATCAAAATGACGCTCTACCTCAAAAACAAATTAAAATGTTCAGCGAGGTGTTAAATATCGTTCAATCCAACTATGTTGATAAAGTACCAACCTCAAAACTTATTATAAACTCGATAAAAGGCATGGTAAGCTCACTTGATCCACACTCAGAATTTTTAACACCTCAAGAATATAAAAGCATGCAAACAACAATGAAAGGCCACTTTGGTGGAATTGGAATAGTAATAGACAAAAAAGATAATTTCTTAACAGTAGTATCTCCTTTACCTGGCACACCAGCATATAAAGCTGGTATAAAAGCTAACGATGTAATTCTCAAAATAAATAACATTTCTACATTTAGAATGAGTTTAGAAAAAGCTGTTAAGTTAATGAGAGGTAAGCCAGGCACATACATTAAGCTCACTATAGCAAGAAAAGGCGTAGGTCAACCCTTAATTTTTAAGTTAAAAAGGGCAATAATACATATTAAAAATATTGATACAAAACTTTTTGGTGATATTGGCTATATTAAAATAATACAATTTAGAGACCACACTGCAAGCGAATTAAACAATGCATTATCAAAATTAGAAAAAAAACATATTAAAGGTCTAATCTTAGATTTAAGAAACAATCCGGGCGGACTTCTAAATGAAGCTGCAAAAGTTTCAAATATGTTTATAAATAAAGGTGTGATTGTTTCAGTTAAAGGAAGAAATTCGGATAATGACCAGACAATCTATGCAAAAGATAAACCTATTTTTAAAAAACCACTTGTAGTATTAATTAATTCTGGCACTGCATCTGCTGCAGAAATTGTAACTGGTTGTTTAAAAGATCACAATAGAGCAATTGTAATAGGTCAACGAAGTTTTGGTAAAGGTAATGTTCAGGATGTTATACCACTTAAGGGGGGATATACTTTAATATTAACAGTAGCAAAATACTATACACCAAATGGCTTCAGTATTCAGGCAGAAGGTATTGTGCCAAATATCGAAATAAAAAAGAAAAACGAGGACGAGTTTGTGTTAAGAGAAAGTGAACTTTTACACCACTTAACAAGCAAAAAAGCAATATTACAAAAACCTCAAGAAATATTAATTGATAATAATACAAAAGAACCCAAACACCTTAAAAATGAATTTATAATAAAACAAGCAATAAAAGTACTAAATGAAGAGATTCAAAAGTGTCCACAAGGTGCTAAAGCGTGTTATGGTTACTTGAAAAGCTAGATTTTTAAGTTATACTTTGAATATGATTAATTTTTCAAATTTAGATCCTATTCTTCATTATAAGCTTGATCCTGGTGAGTGGGGCTCAAGTGCTCCCTCCAGCGCCGCATTTTCAATTGGTAGAGTCTCAACCCATGAGGCCGATAATATTAGTCGTTTTAAAAAGCAAGCTATTCAAAAAGGCTGTTATGTTGTATCAAGCAGCGTATCATTAAATATTAGCAAACAAGGTGAGTATTTAGCTGCAACAAGCGGAAAATCCCAGGTTATTGTATATTGTCCTAAAAAAGATGAAAACAAATATTATAAACAATTAGTACCCAATATAAATAATCAGATTAATCAATTAAAAGAACAAGAAAAATATACAAACAATCCTGTCCAAAAAGACGAAATATTGAAAAAAATCGAAAACTTAAAATTTCAAGAGCAAGCCTTTAAGGCTATTGAACAATATGCAAAAGACACTACAAATATAAGCTTAATTGATTTTAGTGCTTAATTTAATATTATTGCATCAAAACTATAATTTAGTAAATCAATACAGAGTATTTTATCCAACAGGTTTGGTTTAAGTGAACAGATGATTTTTACAACCTCCATTGCCTGTAAACTTCCAACTACACCTACTGTGTATGGCAAAATATAATTTTCCTGATCACCAAATGAAAAAACATCTTCCAATTTTTTATCTTTAAGTGTGGATACTTGACCAAAATAACCAGATACACCGGCATGAACGAAATAAATATTATTTTTAAAAGCCAATCTGCTAAGCATATTCTTTGAATCTTTATTATCAAAACAATCAACAATTACATCAACATCAGGTAACAAAAAATTCTCATCAATTTTTCCAAAAATCTCAATCTGGCAATTGAAACCAATTGAATCCAATTTTTCTTTTGCTGTAAGATTTTTTGGTTTTCCAATATCGTGCGTTGTATATAACAACTGTCTATGAATATTGGATTCGCTTATTACATCAAAATCTGCTATATATAATTTTCCAACGCCTGACCTTACAAGTAATTCACACACTATACAACCTAAACCACCAGCACCACCTACAAAAACTCTTGAATTCTTAAGCTTTTTCTGGCATATATCGCCTAAAACCGGGATCTGTCTGTCAAAAAAACTCATCCGCCTGCAGCAGGTGGGAAAAAATCTATACTATCACTATTTTGAACAATAGTATCCAAACCATTTAAGTGAGATATATTTTTGCCATTAACCAAAATCATGGTACCAGCCAAAAGATTGTTATTGTCTAATATATAATTTGATATCCCAAGTAAATCTATCAGAGATTTTATATTTATATACTCTGTATTAATTTCTACGCTTTTTCCTTTTTTTTCACGTAAAGTTGAATAAAATCTTACTAACATATTTTTAATATAAAAACATATAATTTTTTTTCAAGTAAGATTGAAAAGTTTAAAAATTCGCTTATATTGTAAAACAAAACTGGAGGTATTAAAATGGATAAGCCTAATTTTTACATTGATTTAGAAAAAGATTTTCCCGAATTTATTAATTCACTTGAAAATTTAGGTAAAGTTGCAAAAAAAACAGCAAATTTAGACGAAAAAACTATACAATTGGTTCAGCTTGCAGCAGCTTGTGCTATAGGAAGCGAAGGTGCAGTGCATTCTCATACACGAAGAGCACTTCAAGCAGGTGCTACAAATAATGAAATAATAGGCGTTTGTATTGCACTTGTTAGTACAATTGGGTTTCCAAAAGTTGCAGCCGCCATTAGCTGGGTTAGAGATATTATAAAATGAAAGCGTTAATTACAGGTTCAACTGATGGTATAGGCAAAAAAACTGCCCAACTTTTTGCTACAAATGGAATCGAAGTTATTATTCATGGAAGAAATCCAAAAAAAGTGGAAGAAACAAAAAAAACGATTGGTTGCGATGGTATTGTTGCCGACCTTGCGTGTTTAAAAGAAATTGATAATATAGTTTATATAATAGAAAAACAACCAATTGATATACTCATAAACAATGCTGGAATATATAGTAAAAATTATCAACTGAGCTGTGATGGATTTGAACTTACATTTGCAGTGAATTACCTGTCTCATTTTTATCTTACACTTAAACTTTTAGAAAAAAAAATTTATCCGAAAATTATTTTAAATATTAGCTCTATGATTCACGCTGATTATATCGAATTTGATGATTTAGAAAAACCAAGATCTTATGATCCAAATGAAGCTTACTCTGTATCAAAACTTTGCAACATATTATTCAGCTATTACTTAGCTCAAAGGTTAAAAAATATTGGTATTTTAGTAAATGCAGCTCACCCTGGTGTAATAAATACAAAAATGCTTATTAATAACTGGGGACCTATTGGTGAAAGTGTAGGAAAAGGTGCACAAAATATCTTAAAAACACTTCAAACAATCCAAAAAAATTCATATACAGGAATGTACTTTGTCAATGCAATTCCTACAAAGTCTAAAGCAATCTCGTATAACTTACATATTCAAGAAAAACTCTGGGAATTAAGTTTAAAATTATGCAATATAAATGATATAAAAGTTGACTAATTTTGTAATATATTATACACTCAGATTGAAAATTTATTAATTATTGATACGATTTGAATCGTGGAGGGGGTCAGTGAAACTACTAGCACAATTCATATTGTTATTTTTTGTAATTTTTATTTCGAGTTGTTCAAATAATAAGCAAGAGCCAAAGATTGAACATGTACAATCAAAACTTTTTACGGTAAAACAAACGGAAGTTACTAATTATGCAAGTTTTCCTGCTACGATAATTTCAAAAAAAGATATTAATATTTCTTCAAGTCCTCTTAATCAGTTTACATTTTATCTGGGGAGAGTTGATAAAATTCTTGTTAATATAGGAGAACATGTCAAAAAAGGGCAGTTACTTGTTGTAGTTGACCCCATACAAACCCAAAATACAATTGAACAAATGCGTCAGAATGTTAATCAAGCACAGGCAAATTTAGATTTTGTTAAAGCCAATTACGAACGATACGCAAATCTTTATAAAGAAAATGTGATATCTAAAGAAGAGTTTGAAAAAATGCAAATGCAATACAAAACTGCTAAAGCTCAATTGCTTTCTGCAAAAGCTGCTTACAATGGTGCAAGTAGCGTAATGAGCTATTTTAATATCACGGCTCCTTTTGATGGCGTTGTAGCAAATAAATTTGTTGATGCAGGACAGGTAGTTTCTCCCATGCAGCCAATTATAAGTCTTATTGATCCAAATGATTTGGAGGTAAAGTTTTATGTCGATGAAAATTCTTTAAAACATATTACCATTGGAGAAAAAATACCAATAGTAATTAACAAAAAAACTTTTAAAGCAACTATAAGCACTATTTCCCCAAAAGCTGACAATATTACGCATACTTACCTTGTAAAAGCAAAAATTGAGCCAAATGAATATGTGCAGGCAGGAGAATATGCAATAGCACTCATTCCTGTTGGTTATAAAAAAGTTATTTTAGTACCTAAATCGTGTATTTTAAAAAGAGCTGGCATCGAAGGTGTAATAGTTGTAAAAAACAATATTGCAAATTACCAGATGGTAGAAACTGGTCACCAAAGTGGCAATTTTGTAGAAATCCTATCTGGTCTTGAACCGAATGATAAAATTGCAACCACAAACCTCTCTGCAATTAATAATGGTGATGTAATAGATGACAGATAAGCTCAACATTGCTGGCAAACTGGCAAAAAGCTTTCTTGAGTCTAAAATAACATTATTAATAATGATAGCGGTAAGCATTTTTGGAATTTTAGCAATTTATCAAACACCGCGCATGTACAACCCAGAAATTGTCGTTCCCTCTGCAACAATAATTATTCAAAGACCTGGTTTTAATGCTCAGGAAATGAACAACCAGGTAGTAAAGCCACTTGAAGCAATTGTTGCTGCTACATCTGGAGTGGACCATACATACGGTTACGCTCAAGATAATATTGGAATGGTAACTGTACAATTCTATGTTGGACAAGATGAAGAAAAAAGCTTGCTGAAGCTTTATAATCAAATTATGCGCAATATGGATAGAATGCCACCTGGCACACTTCAACCACTTGTTAAATCTATCAGCATAAATGATGTTCCTATAGAGACAATTACGCTGAGTTCTAAAACACTTCCTCAAGAAAAACTTAGATCAGTTGCATTAAGACTTGTTGAACAGTTAAGAAGCGTACCAAATGTAGGCCTTACAAATATATACGGAGGTTTTCCAAAATCTATTGTTGTATGGATTAACCCTCAAAAACTGTCTTCTTATGGCATAAGCGTAAATCAATTAATCAACACAATTGGTGCAAGCAATGTAAATTTCAGTGCTGGTTCAATTTTAACAGATAATAAAAACATACCAATCAAAATCGAAAGCAAATTAACAAATACAGAAGATGTTGGAAATATTGTAATTGGAGCAAAAGATGGTAAACCTATTTTTTTAAAGGATGTAGCAGACATTGTTGAAGGTCCAGCCCATACATATACAAATTCGATATTTTATGATGGTCTTGCAGCTAAAAAAAATATAAATTTACCTCAATCAGCTGTTACAATAGCTTTAGCCAAAAGGGCAGGCAGTAACGCAGTGGTTGTTGCAAATCAAATAAAAGAAAAACTTAATAGATTTGAAAAAGAAGCACTACCAGAGAATATAAACGTTACTATAACAAAAAATGATGGTCAAAAAGCAAATAATGCCGTGAATACACTAATTGAGCATCTTGGAATATCAATCTTGGTAGTTGTTGTTATTTTGTTATTTTTTTTGGGATATAAAGAAGCTGGAATTGTAACAGTAACAATACCTTTAATAGTATTTGTGGTGCTCGGTATTGGTTGGCTTATAGGGCAAAGCATTAATAGAATTACATTATTTGCACTTATACTATCACTTGGTTTACTTGTTGATGCTGCAATTGTTGTTATAGAAAATATTCACAGACACATAAGCTGTTGTCCTGTAAAAGACTTCAAGGAATCTTTAATACTTGCTACAAATGAAATAGGAAATCCTACAAATATTGCTACAGTTGCAGTTATTCTAGCATTTGTACCAATGGCTTTTGTTGGTGGAATGATGGGTCCTTTTATGAGACCAATCCCTATAAATGTACCGATTGCTATGGTTACATCTTTGCTTATTTCATATATTGTTGTCCCGTGGGCTTCAAATATTTTTTTAAAAAAAGAAGTATACTCATCAAAAGCAAAAGAACATAAAAATTTTTTACATAAAGCTTATGTAAAAACAATCACACCTTTAATTACATCTAGAGTAAAAAGAAATGTATTTTTAGGAATTGTTCTTGTAGCATTATTTATAAGCTTGCTTTTGCCTGCCTGGCAATTTATAAGACCTCAAGGATTAAATGGACATTTAAGCACTTTTGGTGTCGGTGTAAAAATGTTGCCAAACGACAATACAAACACTTTTTTAATAGAAGTAGATGCTAAAGATGGCTCTTCAATTGCATTTACACAAAAAATAACTCAAGCAGTATGCGATAAACTTGCAAAAAACCCATATATTACAAACTATCAAGTATTTTTAGGGGAAACTGCACCACCAGATTTTGCTGCATTAGTTAGAAACGATTCCTTTAGAAAGGCAAGTAATTTAGCTCAAATCAGGGTAAATTTGATATCTAAACAAAACCGCAACAAAACTTCTCACCAGATAGCTCAGGCAGTATACAAACAAATTGAACCTCTTGAAAAGCAATATGAGGGGACACGTATAAAGCTTTTTGAAGAACCACCTGGACCCCCAGTACAAGCTCAGGTACTTGCAGAACTTTATGGACCTGATTATAATGTAGCGCGCTTGAGTGCACATTATATAAAACAGGATTTTAAAAAAATTTACGGTATCTCTAACGTAGATGATTCTGTTGGCCAAAATGTAGTCGAGTATAAGATTATTCTTGATAAGAAAAAAATTGCATTGATGGGATTGAATGATTACGCTGTAGCAAGCCAAATAAATGCTTTGGTAAATGGTCTTGATGTAACGAGCTTACATTCAAATTCTGCTCAGGAACCGCACAATATTATTATCAAACTAAAAAAATCTGATAGATCAAGCCTTACTCAAATTATGGATTTGCAAATTACACTTCCAAATAGTCAAAGTGTACCATTATCAAGTATTGCACATGTGGAAAAAACCTTAGCAAACAAACCAATATTTAGCAAAGATCAGCATAATGTAGTTTATATTGAAGGTGATCTTTTAAGGTCAAGCCCAATTTATGCTGTATTAACACTCAACAATTGGCTCGATAACCATAGACTGCCAAATGGTGTAAAATTGACAACTGCCAATCTAGGGTTAAATCAATCTCAGCCTCACGATATCAGTCACTATCAAATCCTTTGGGGCGGAGAGATGCGTCTTACACTGGATGTATTTAGAGACTTAGGTGGGGCATTTATTGTTGCGCTTTTATTTATTTATCTAATTTTAGTTGCATACTACAAATCATTTATGATGCCTTTTATAATTATGATACCAATTCCTTTGACACTTATAGGTGTTTTCTGGGGCCACTGGCTTTTAAATCAGTATTTTAGTGCAACTTCAATGATAGGTGTCATTGCTTTAGCTGGAATAGTTGTGCGAAATTCGCTGCTTTTGATAGATTTTATGCTAGATTATATGTCAAAAGGTAATTCTCTTGAGGATTCTCTTATCGAAGCAGGAGCTGTTAGGTTTAGACCAATTCTATTAACTGCTCTGGCAATAGTTTTTGGTTCTGCAATAATGATTACAGACCCTGTGTTTGGAGGACTTGCTATATCTCTTGTTTTTGGTACATTTATATCAACTGCATTAACGCTTATTGTTATACCGCTAATTTATTACATCTGGCAAATAAGATTTGTTAAAAAATTTAATAAAGCTTGAATAGCTTGACTTATAAAATTAAGACTGTAAATTATAATTAAAATTATGGAGGTATTTATGAGTTTAAAAGAGTTTTTTGAAAATGCTAAAGGTACTGGTATACTTGCAACTGCTGATTCTTCTGGAAATGTTGATATAGCACTTTATGCAAAACCATTTGTAATTGATGAAAAAACGATTGCTTTTATTATGTTAAATAAACTCAGTTACACAAATATTCAGTCAAACCCAAAAGCAGCATATATGTTTTTGCAGGAAAACTACCAGGGAAAAAGATTTTATCTAAAAAAGATAAAAGAAGACAAAGATCAAAATAAAATTAACGAAATGTTGCGTCATAAATACGATGATCCAGAAGTTTTAGAGAAAGAAAAAGCGCTTGTATATTTTGAAGTTGAAAAAGAGCTTCCCATTTTAGTAAAATAAGGAATATTTATGAATATATTAATTACAGGTGGCAGTGGTCTTGTAGGGAGAAAGTTATCTAAAATTTTAGATCAAAAAGGTCACAGTGTTGCTATACTTAGCAGAAAACAGGAAAATTCAAATTACAAAGTTTATACATGGAATATAGAGCAAAATCAGATTGATATCAAAGCTATAGAAGAATCCGATTGCATTGTGCATCTAGCTGGCGCCAATATTGGTGAAAAACCATGGAGCAAAAATCAAAAACAACTTATTTTGGATAGTAGAGTAAATTCTGCTAATCTTTTATTTAATACAGCAAAAAAAATAAACAAAAGTTTTAAATGTATAGTAAGTGCGTCTGCCGTAGGCTGTTATGGTGCTGTGACATCCAACCATATATTTAAAGAAACTGACCCTTTTGGAGATGATTTTTTAGGAAATGTTTGTAAAAACTGGGAATCGTCAATCGATCAATTTCAACTGCTAAACACAAGGGTAATTAAACTAAGAACCTCTATGGTTTTAGACAAAGACGGCGGAGCGCTAAGTAAAATAATAAAGCCCATAAAAATGGGTGTTGCAAGTGCACTTGGCAGTGGCAAACAATACGTAACATGGATTCATATTGATGATTTGGTAAATATTTATCTAAAAGCCATTGAAGATGAAAATTTAAGTGGTGCATACAATTGCTCAAGTATGGATCAAAAAACAAACAAAGAATTCATGCAAACAATTGCAAAAGTTCTTCACAAACCATTTTGGCCATTTAATGTCCCATCTTTTGTATTAAAAAGCTTATATGGAGAAATGGCCAACATACTATTAGAAGGCAGCAGAGTAGATATAAGTAAAATTTTATCAACAGGTTTCAAATTCAAATACAACTATTTAGAAGAGGCTATAAAAGATCTTTATGTAAATGTTTGATATAAATATATTAAAAAATATAAAAATTGTAAAAAAAATAAAATCTGACGGTATTATAGCGGGTGTTTTGATACCTTTTTACAAAAAAGATAATTGGGAAATATATTTTATAAAACGCATTGATGATGGGTCGATTCACTCTGCTCAAGTTGCATTCCCTGGAGGTAAAAAAGAACCTCAAGACAAAAATGTCAAATTTACAGCAATAAGAGAAACTTGCGAAGAAGTAGGTATAGACCATAAAAATATTGAAATTGTGAGTCAGATTGAACCAACAGTTACATTTAGTTCAAATTTTATTGTCTATCCATTTGTAGGTATTTTAAAAAATAATAATTTTTGCATAAATAAAAGCGAAGTGGATTATGTATTTAGCGTACCTTTAGATTTTTTGATAAATAAATACCCATTAAAGCTTCAACAATTCGAATATAAAGGTAGAATTTTTACTACATATTTGATAGAATATAAATCCGAAATTATTTGGGGGGCTACAGCAAGAATATTGAACAATTTATTAAATCATATTCTAAGAGGGGGTTAAATTGAGCGATATTTTTGTAATAGGTCATAAAAATCCAGACACGGATAGTGTTTGCGCAGCTTTTGCTTATGCCTATTTAAAAAATCAAATAGACAATCAAAATAACTATATAAGCGCAAGGTGCGGCAATTTAAATAAACAAACATCGTTTGTGTTCAAAAACCTTAATTTAAATCCCCCCGTTTTAATAAAAGATATATACCCTAAAGTAAAAGATTTAATGACAAAAAATGTTTTTAGCGTAAACGAAAATGCACCGCTTTTTGAAGTAATGGATAATATAAAAAATAAAAATATACGTGTGTTGCCTGTTGTGGATGAACAAAACAATTTTAAAGGCATAGTTAGTGTTTTTGAAATTTCAAATTTCTTTATGAACACTATAAAACGAAGGCTCACATACACACTAAACATTGAAAACTTTGAAAAAGTTTTGCCTGGCTATTTGTATAAAAAAGGCAAAAAAGGTCCGGTTGAAGCTCAAATTGTTGTTGGTGCAATGCCTTTTGAAAATTTTAAAGAATTTGTTGATAAATTAGATATTTCTAAAGTGGTACTTATTGTTGGCAAAAGACTAAAAATACTAAAATACGCTATAGAAAACAAAGCTCATACAATCGTAATAACGGGTATTAAAACAAAAAGTGAGTTAGAAGCAATTGATTTTTCCAATTTTAAAGGCAATGTATATGTAAGTTCTCTAGACACTTCTCAAACACTACATAAAATTATACTGTCTGTTCCGGTAAACAGTTTTGCAAGCAAAAATGCCCAATATGTAAACTCTACTGAGTATATTGAAAAAGCAAAAGAATTATTACTTGAAGACACAAACCGTGCATTAAGCGTAGTAGATAATAATAAATTGACTGGCATAATTACAAGATCTGATGTGATAAAAAAATTCTCCAACAAAGTCATTTTAGTTGATCACAACGAACAAAATCAGGCAGTAGACGGAATTGAGACTGCAACGATATTAGAAATTATTGATCACCACAGATTATCACCCATAAAAACCACCTATCCAATATTTTTCTATGCAAAACCTGTTGGCTCAACCTGCACACTTGTAAGCGAGCTTTATAAGTTTTACAATATTGATATACCAAGACAAATAGCAATTGTGCTGCTTTCTGGTATTTTATCAGATACGGTTGGGGGAAAATCACCAACAACCACTGATATTGATTTAAGAGTTATTGATGAGCTTTCAGTGATTGCTCAAGTTGACACAATAGATTATACAAAAGCACTATTTGCCCAATCAGACGATATAACTACAAGAAACCCAAAAGATATTTTAGATAGCGATTTTAAACCATATGAAGAGTTTGGTTTGAAATTTGGCATATCTCAAGTTGAAACAACAAATTTAAATGCATTGGATCAAATTAAAGAAAAATTGATTAGTCAGATACAATTGCAAAAACAAGAAAAAAATCTTGATTGGACAATGCTGCTTGTTAGCGATATAATATCGGCAAATAGCATACTTATTACTTCGAATCATCCGATAGAAAAAAAACTGCCTTTCAAAAAAATAGAAGAAGGCATTTATTACCTGCCAGGTGTTTTATCCAGAAAAAAACAATTACTCCCAGAAATTCTCAATTTGCTTGAATCCGAGGTTAAAAATGTTTGAAGGCAAAAAAATACTAATTGGTGTTAGTGCGTCAGTTGCTATTTACAAAGCTTGCGAACTTATTAGGTCTTTAAGAAAAGAAGGCTATGAAGTAAAGGTCGCCATGACAAAAGAAGCTCAAGGATTTATATCAAGCATACTTTTTGAGTCTCTAAGTTCAAATAAAGTTTACACTGATGTTTTGCAAGAAAACAGCTTTCTTGGTATATCTCATATAGAACTTGCAAATTGGGCAGATGCAATCGTCATTGTACCAGCAACAGCAAATATTATAGCAAAAATTGCCTATGGAATTGCAGACTGTCCGGTAAGTCTGGCTACACTTGCAAGCGATAAACCAAAAATTATTGCACCAGCTATGAACACAAAAATGTATGAAAATACCGCAACGCAAGAAAATATTGCTTTGCTAAAAAAACGGGGCTTTATTTTTGTTGAACCTACGGTAGGAGAGCTTGCTTGCAATAGTGTTGGTAGAGGTCATATAGCATCAGTAGAAGAAATACAAGATTGTATTGAATCAGTATTTTTTGAAAAATCGCTTAAGGGAAAAACAATTATTACAACTGCTTCAGCTACAAGAGAAGAAATTGATCCTGTTCGCTTTATTAGTAATTATTCAAGTGGTAAAATGGGTTTTGCATTGGCTCAAATGGCTTTTAATATGGGTGCAGAATCCATATTAATAAGCGGCCCTTCTAATTTAGAAACACCTTTCGGTGTTAACCGCATAAATGTAAAAACTGCCTTAGAAATGCTAAATGCACTTGATATTCAAATACAAAAAAGCAAACAAGACACATATGTAATTATGGCTGCCGCTGTTTCTGATTTTAAAACAAAGCAAACAAGCAACTACAAAATTAAAAGACAAAATAAGGACACGTTTATATTAGAGCTTGTCCAAAACCCTGATATATCAAAAACCCTAAAAGAAAAGTATCCTCATATCAAGTTAATTGGTTTTGCAGCAGAAACAAATGATTTAATAGAAAATGCAAAAGCAAAAATAGACAAAAAAGGGTTAGAGTTTATTGTTTTAAATGATGTTTCCAGAAAAGATATAGGTTTTGGTACTATAAATAATGAAGTAACAATAATCTTAAAAGATGGAAAAATGAAACATTTACCTTTTATGACTAAAAAAGAAATTGCATATAATATTTTAAAACTATTGTAGGAGCAAATTATGAACTATCTTGAAATTAACACAAAAGACGATATTGAAAAACTTAAATCATACTTAAAACAAAATAATTATGAAGAACAAGAAAACACAGTTAGACAAATTATAAAAGATATTAAAGAAAAAAAAGATGAAGCTTTATTTGAATATTGCCAGAAATTCGATAATTTCAATGCAAATTATAATAATATAAGGGTCAGCGATTATGAATTTGAACAAGCTATTAATAATATAACACAAAAACAAAAAGATATAATTTTATATGCAAAAGAAAAAATAGAAAACTTTCATAGAGCTTTTTTACCAAAAACCTGTATTATAGAGCAAAACGGTATAATTTTGGGTACAAGAATAACAAGCGTAAAAAAAGCGGGACTATACATACCAGGTGGAAAAGCTTTTTATCCCTCAACTGCACTTATGACAATAATACCTGCATATGTGGCTGGCGTAGAAGAAATAAATATTTGCACTCCTGCCCAAGGTGGTTATATAAATGAGTTATTGCTTTATATTGCAAAATTATATGATATTAAAAATGTCTTTAAAGTTGGTGGTGCTCAGGCTATAGCTGCATTAGCATATGGTACGCAAAGCATACCAAAAGTAGATGTTATAGCTGGTCCTGGAAATATTTATGTTGCTCTTGCAAAAAAATTGGTTTATGGAGAAGTAGGCATAGACTCGGTTGCTGGACCATCTGAGGTAATGGTTGTAGCAGATGATTGCGAAAAATTATACGCTGCATATGATTTATTATCTCAAGCAGAACACGATATAAACGCAAAAGTTTATTATTTAAGTTTTAATGATGAATGCATAAAAAAAATTAGTGAAAAATTTTTTGAGCTTTCAAAATTAACAAATAGAAACAATATAACTTCAAAATCAGCTTTAAATGCTTTATTTATTAAATCTACCAGGGATCTTGCAGGTTGCATAATTGATGAAATTGCACCAGAGCACTTAGAACTTCAAGTAAAAGATCCATATATTTTTATGAATTCATTTAAAAATGCTGGTGCAATATTTATTGGAGATTACTCATGTGAAACGCTAGGAGATTATGTTGCAGGTCCAAACCATACATTGCCTACATCTCAAACGGCAAAATTCTCAAGCGTTTTATCTGCTGAAACCTTTTTGAAAAAAAGTAGCATAGTACACTATAGCCATGAGTCAATGAAAAAAGATGCACCATTTGCCATAGAATTTGCCGAATACGAAGGTTTATTTGCGCATGCTCAGGCACTTAAGGTAAGGCTATGATTGAAATAGTAAAACCAACAATATCTGATTGCGCTCAAATGAAAAATCTAATTGATAAATTTGTAAAAACCCATGTAGTTTTGCCAAGACCCATTGAAGATATAGCTGAACGCATAAGGGAATTCTTTATTGCAAAAGATGGCTCAAAAGTAATAGCTACAAGCAGTCTTCGTATTTTTTATCCTAATTTAGCAGAAATTCGCACTATTACAATAGATGAAAATTATCAAAAACAAGGACTTGGTAGAAAATTAGTAGAAAAAGAACTAGAAGAAGCTAAAGCATTAGGTATAGAAAAAGTATTTGCACTTACAACTCAAATTGAATTTTTTAAGAAAATGGATTTTTCTTTAATTGATAAAAAAGATCTGCCACTCAAAAAAATATGGGAAGATTGCATTAAATGCCCACTTTTCCCTAATTGCAATGAAGAAGCATTAATTATCAACCTGTAATTTTAATTCTTTGATTTTATCAATGACTTCTTTAACATGATTTGCAACTTTAACATTACGCCAAATATAGCGTATAGTTAGTTTTTTATCAATCAAAAAAGTTGTGCGTTTTGCTGAGCCTCTTATGCTTTCTGATTTTATTACATCAAATAATTCAACTAATTTTTTATCAGAATCACTAATAAGTGGAAATTTTAAATCGTACTTAGACGCAAATTTTTTATGAGAATCAATAGTATCTATACTTACCCCAATAACAACTGCATCTAAAGCCTCAAACTCACTTAAGTGAGCATTAAAATCCATAGCTTCTTTTGTGCAGCCAGTTGTGTTGTCTTTTGGATAAAAGTATAAGACAATATTTTTTTCTCCCTTGTACTCATTCAAATCAATAATTTTATTTATACTCTGACCACTAATATTTTCAACTAAGTCATTAATTTCCATAAAATCCTCACAAGAGATAGGGAGAGTCTATAACTCTCCCTTATTTTTTAACCTTTTTGGATAGTAACAAACAACGTAGATTCGCCTCGTTTTAACAACATACTAATGACATTTTGATTAAGCTTTTGCTTTTGCTTTAATATATTTTTGAATTGGTTTAGTGAATATACATTTTCATTATCAAGCTTCATTATAACATCACCTGGCTTTAGGCCAGCAAGTGCTGCAAAGGAATTAGGATCCACAGCGGTTATCACAACACCTTTTTGTTCTTTTAAATTATACATTTTTATCAAATTAGCATTAATATCTGAAACATTAAAGCCAAATGAAGTATTAAAACTGCTACTTTGGGTAGATTGCTGAGTTGTTTCTAATTGTTCTTGATTTTCTTTTTGAGGACGCTGACCCAACACAACTGTTTTAGTAATTTCCTTTCCATCCCTAATAATACCTAAATTTACTTTTGTGCCAGGCTTTGTAAAAGCTATATCGTATGGTAAATCCGGAGCATAAATACTTTTGCCATTCATTGAAACTATAACATCACCAGGCTCAATTCCAGCTTTTGCAGCAGGTGAGTTCTTAAATACTTCGTTTACTACAGCACCATTTAAGCTCTTTAATTTTAATAAATCGGCTACCTCTGGAGTTAACAATTGAATACCTACGCCTAACCAGCCTCTTTTTGGAACTTCACCTTTCATTAGGTAAGGCAATTCATCTTTGATTGTATCGGATGGTATAGCAAAACCAATACCCTGACCCGAAGCAATAATAGCTGTATTCATACCTATTACTTGACCATCCATATTTACAAGTGGACCACCAGAGTTACCAGGGTTTATTGCAGCATCTGTCTGTATAAAATGATCGAAGGGGCCTTCACCGATGACCCTGCCTTTTGCGCTAATTATACCCGATGTCACAGTACCACTTAAACCGAATGGGTTTCCAACAGCCAAAACCCATTGACCGATCTGCATCTTATTAGAATCGCCAAGTTTCAAAGTAGGTAGAGGTCTTTTAGGGTTAATTTTTAATAAAGCTATATCTACTTCTGGATCATAACCTATAACTTTAGCCTTGTAGATTTCATTTGTGTTTAAAGTTATATTAATATCTGTAGCGTGTTTTACTACATGGTAATTTGTTAGAATATAACCATTGCTTGAAATAATAAAACCTGAACCTAGAAAATGAGCTTTATAGTTTTGAGTATATCCTTGAAAGAAGTGTTTAAAAAATTCACTAAAAGGACTATTATTAGAAAACATTTCGCCAAAAGGATTAACACTTCCCTTAACAACCTGAGTAGTGCTAATATTTACCACAGCTGGCAATACCTTTTCAGCAATAGGCGTAAATTCGGGTAAAGCAATGCTTTGAGCATATGCATTTACACTTAAAAACACTAAGAAAACTAACAGTAGAGACAGTTTTTTATAAAGTCTCATCATAAAACCTCCCATAATAAATTTATTTTATTTTTAATTAGCCATTATTTTTTATCCACTCTTTGGCAAAATATGTGATTATAATGTCGCAACCAGCTCTTTTAATGGATGTTAATACTTCATCAACAATTTTTTGCTCATCAACCCAGCCCATCTGGGCAGCTGCTTTTATTAAAGAATATTCACCGCTTACACTGTATCCAGCAAGAGGCATATAAAAAAAACGATCTTTAACCATTCTTATAATATCCAGATAACTCAAAGCAGGCTTAACCATTATAATATCTGCACCTTCGTGTATATCAAGTTCAATTTCTTTAATGGCTTCATAAGCATTTGCATAATCCATCTGATAAGACTTTCTATCTCCAAAAGCAGGAGCTGATTGAGCTGCTTCTCTAAATGGACCATAAAAGCTTGAAGCGTACTTTGCAGAATATGCCATAATAATTGTATCTTTAAAGTTGTTTTCATCAAGAGCTTCTCTAATTGCTCCCACCATTCCATCTATCATACCAGATGGCGCTATTATATCTGCACCTGCCTTGGCATATACATAGGCTTCTTTTTTTAAAAGCTCGAGCGTTTCATCGTTTAGCAAATAACCATTTTTATCAATCACACCGCAATGACCATGGCTTGTGTATTCGCAAAAACACGCATCAGCAGCAACTATAAGGTCTGGTACAAAATCTTTTATTTCTTTAATTGCCTTTACAATAATGCCATTTTCATCGTATGCACAGCTTCCAAACTCATCTTTTTTTTGTGGTATGCCAAACAAAATAACCGATTTTATACCAATATCAAATGCCTCTTTAGCTTCTTTTTTGGCTTCTTCTAAAGGTAACTGAAAAATACCAGGCATGGATTGTATGGGTCTTTTATGATCTTCGTATGTAACGAAAATTGGATACATAAAATCATCTGCGCTTAAGCTTGTTTGTCTGACCAAATCCCTTATATATTGATTTTTTCTTAGTCTTCTGGGTCTCATTTTTGGGAAATTCATAAAACCTCCAGTTCAGTTTTAAATTTATATCTAAAAGCATAATTTGTCAAATCTTGAAGTGCAACAAAATTATCATTACCATCAAAAAAGTAATCATTTAAAGCAAAACCTTTTAAATTTATACCTTTTGTTTTGCAATAGTACAAATTCAGCAGTGTATCATTAATACACCCCAATTTATTTGGTACAACTATAATTGTTTCTAAGTTAAGCAAGCTAACCAGATCTGCAAATGTATGAGATTTATCAAGTGGCACAAGCAACCCTCCAGATCCTTCAATTATAACCACATCTGCCTTACTTTTGTTTATCTTATCTATTACAAAATCCATAGGAAAATTTTCATACAAAAAATACGGTGCTACAGGCTCTTTACCAAATAGCAAGGTCTGTGTTTTAACTTTACTGGCTTCATATACGGATTTTGCATCGTCATCATCCGGGTAGCCTGTTTGAATAATTTTTATATAAATTACACTTTTTTTCATGTTTTTGTAATATTTAGAAAGCAAAGCGCAAAAATGCGTCTTTCCTACATTTGTATTTGTACCGCTAACAAAAATTTTCATCTATAACCTCTTTTGTTGCAAAATAGGCACTTTCAACTAATTGCTCTATTTGAGAATTGTCTATAACATAAGGGGGTAAAAAGTAAATTAAATCACCTAAATTTCTAAGCAATACACCTTTTTCAAGTGCTTTTCTATAAATCTTAAAACCAAATCTAATTGATGAATCAATTGGCATTTTTGTGTATTTATCTTTTACAAACTCAATAGCGCTAATAAAGCCCGCATGCCTGATTTCACCTACAAAATCAAAATCTTTAAAGTAATTTTCGATTAATTGCCTCATTAGAGTGTATTTCTTTTTATTATTTTCAAGGACATTTTCATCTTTAAATATATTTAGCGTTTCGCAGGCGCAAGCACATGCAAGTGCATTGCCATCATAACTGTGTGAGTGTAAAAAATTCTTTCCTTTACTATAATCATCATAAAAAGCATTATATATTTCATCTGTAGTAAGTACAACAGACAATGGCAAATAACCGCTAGTAATGCCTTTTGATAAACATAAAAAATCAGGCTCAATTTGTGCTTGCTCAAGTGCAAACATGGTACCAGTCCTTCCAAAACCTGTTGCAATCTCATCAAGTATCAAATGTATATTGAGTTTTTTTGTTAACTCTCTTAACTTTGATAAGTATTTTGAAGGATACATCTTAAAACCGCCTGCAAATTGAACAAGTGGTTCAACAATAACTCCAGCTACACAATCTGCTTTGCTTGAAAGTGTTTTTTCCATAAAACTAAAGCACTCTACATCGCAATTGTTTCTTGTCTTGCCAAATGGGCATCTGTAACAGTTTGGAAACTCAACCATTATATTTTTTATCAAAATATCTTCGTAGGCATTCTTGTATAGAGGCTCACCCATTACAGAAAGCGCACCAAGTGTTTCACCATGATAGCCATTTTCCAAATAAACAAACTTATTTTTGCCTTTAATTCCAATATTTTTAAAATAATGATAGCTTAATTTTAAACTAATTTCTACAGCTGATGAACCAATTTCTGCAAAAAAAATCTTTTTAAGGTTTTTAGGGACAATTTTTAATAATCTTTGGCTAAGCTCAAGTGCCTTATCATGCGTAAATCCTGCGAATATTACCTGTTCTAAAACTTCAAGCTGTTTTTTTATAGCATTATTTAGACGCTTATTTGAGTGTCCAAATAAATTTACCCACCAAGAAGATATCCCATCAATATAAGAATTGCCTTTCTCATCGTATAGATAAACGCCTTTAGCTTTTTTGATGCGAATAATAGGGTATACTTCATGATCTTTCATCTGCGAGCATGGATGCCATATAGGATAATCCATAATTAATCCTCCTTAAAAACTTGACATTGTTAATATATTAGTGTAAAAGAATTAATTGTCAATATGTTAATTTATTAAACTTAACAATTTAAAAATGAGTGTTTTGGATTTAGTCAAGCAAAACTTAAACCACATAAAATTCAACGACCAATATCGCACAATACCTAAAATAGGCAATCATGCAAATAAATACATTGAATTAAATGGCCTAAAAGTTTTAAATCTCTCATCAAACAACTATTTAGGTCTTGCAGAAAATGATTTTTTAAAACAATACTCAATTGAAGCTATAAAAAATTATGGGTGTTCATCTGGTGCATCAAGAATTGTAAGCGGAAACTATGAAATATATGCAAAACTGGAAGAAGCAGTTGCCAATTTTAAACATACACAAAAAGCTTTAGTTTTAAACAGTGGATATGTAGCAAATATTTCACTTCTTCAAGCATTGGCAAAAAATGCAACTATTTTTTGTGACAAACTTAATCATGCAAGCATTATAGATGGAATGTTGCTGTCTGGTGCAAAATTTTACAGATACGCTCACCTTGATATGCAAATGTTAGAAAACCTCCTAAAAAAAGATACATCAAATAAAATAATAATAACTGATACTATTTTTAGCATGGATGGCGATGCTGCTCCCTTAAAAGAAATAGTAAGACTCTCAAAGCAGTACGAAGCACTCACAATTGTAGATGAAGCGCATGCAACGGGCATTTTCGGAGAGGGTAGGGGATATGCCTACAAAGAAGGCCTGTCAGGCGAAATTGACATCCATATGGGTACATTTTCCAAAGCACTGGGTAGTTTTGGTGCATATGTAGCATCAAGCGAAGATATAATAGATTACTTAATAAACACTGCAAGAGGTTTTATATTTTCAACTTCACTGCCACCAGCTGTTATTGGAGCAAATCTTGCAAGTATAAATTACATTTTAAAAAACCCTCATCTTGGTGAAAAATTAATTTTGATGTCTGATAATGTAAGACATTTTTTGAAAAATCTCGGATTTGATGTAGGAAATTCAATATCTCAAATAATACCAGTAATTTTAAAAACAAATAAAGCTGTTTTGGTTGCTCAAAAAATTCTTTTAGAAAAAGGCGTATTTGTAGGTGCAATAAGACCGCCAACCGTACCTAAAAATACCTCAAGACTCAGAATATCACTAAGAGCAGATTTGGATGATAATGACTTAGAACTAATAAAAGATGCATTTTTTTATCTTGGAAATACTTTATGACATTTATTTCTGGATGGGCAGGATTTAGGGAAATTTTTGATAAAATACCTCAAAAATCACAGTTTTTTATTCCATTTGTTGATTTTAGACCTGATCAAATATCTGATATTTTAAGTTTAGAAGATAATTTGCTAATCGGCTGGTCACTTGGTGCCCATCTGATACTTAAATATTCATTTTATGTAAAGGCAAAAAAAGTTTTGCTTCTTGCACCTTTTTTGTATTTTTGTGATTTTGTTAACAAAAGAATATTGGATAGAATGATTTTGGCTTTTGAAAGGGATAAATCAAAAGTTGTAAGCGAGTTTTTAAAAAATATCGGTGCTGTTAATTATACCAAAGTCATACCAGATAGTTTCATACCAGATAGTTTAAAAGAAGGCCTGGAATTCTTAAAAACATCAAGAGTAGAAAAGTTTGAGAAAAAAGAAAATTACTTTTGCGTATGCGCAAAGCATGATTTTTTGAAGCTTTCTGGTGCTTGTTTTGATATTTGCAAAAACCCAATAATTATAGATTCAAACCATTTTTTTAGTGAGGTTTTAATTGAGCATATTATCAAAAAACTATATTAAGCGATCATTTGATAAGGCTTCAAAATCATACTCAGGCTTTAGTGAGCTTCAAAATGAGATAGCAAAAAGTCTCACTTTTATGATAGAAAGTGATTTTTTTGGTAATATACTTGAAATTGGCGTAGGCGATGGGAAACTTGCAAATTTAATAAAATTTTCTTATAATAACTATATCGGTATAGATTTATCTTTAAATATGGCTCATCTATTTAAAAAAAATCATCCAAAAAAATACAGCATTGTAGCTGATGGTGAAAATCTGCCATTTGCTTCAAATACATTTGATTTAATCATAAGCTCTTCTGTTTTTCAGTGGTTTTCAAATCCAGAAAATTCGATACCAAAACTTCTAGATTTACTGAAAGATAAAAAAAATATGTTCTTTAGCGTTTTTTCAAAAGGCACATTTTGGCAAATGCACGAAATTTCAAAAATTACAGGATTTGGCAGCGTCCTTGATTTAAAAGATAAGCTTTTTTACGAAGACTTAGGTTTTGATTGTAAAATTGTGCAATACACAGTTTACTACAAAAGCGTCAAAGATTTCTTGCACTCGCACAAAAAAAGTGGAGCTAGATATACCAACCAGACTACTTTTTGTGCAAAATCTAAATTTTTTGAGTTTTGTTCTATGTATGAAAAACTATTTGGTACACAAAAGGGCATAGAAGTAACATATGTGGTAAATTTTTGCAAAAAAGCTTAAATTTGCTATCTTTGCTGACTTTTTAGCATAATGTTAAGTAGCTTTCATTTGGTAATTTTGCAACTGACTTTCTTTAGTTATACTGAAATCATCTTTCATCATACTAACGCGTTTTTTTGTTAATAGCAAAAAAATATTACCAGCTTCTTGTAACAAATTGACGTGAACAGATTACTTTGTATGGACAATTACTGCATTTGCTTTCAATATTTTCATCTGTACAATCAAAATACTTGCAAAATAAAATCTCATCTATAATGATTTTTAAAGCTTCTTCGTAGACTTCAAGCTGTTTATTGGTAATTTCAAAAGATATGATTTTTGATTCCTTTAGGCTCCAAAATTCAAATCTAATATTTTCTACAGTAAAATTTTTTTTAATCAAAAGTCCATACAATGGCAGCTGAAAAGACTTTATTTTGCTGAACCATTGGTCTCTATTTTCCTTTGTTGGCACAAAATCAACATTTGGTTCTTTTGGCATTCCTGTTTTATAATCAACAACTACAACTGTGCCATTTATACTATCTATTTTATCAAGTATGCCAGTTATGCGATAATTTATGTTATTAATATTTAATTTCATGTGCAACGGAAATTCTAATTGTAGCACAATCCTTTGCTTTATACTGTCAAAATTACGCTCAAAAAAACGTCTTATTGCATATTTCATCTGTTCCTTTTGTAAAAATACATATTTTGAAGGTGATTGAATATGGTTATCTATAATTGCATCTATTTTTTTAAACTCACTATGTAAATTTCCTGGGTTATATTCTTTACCTTTGTAATCCTTAAAATATTCATATAAAACTTTATGAGATATAGTGCCTATGGACATTGGATCCAAATTTTCTTCATATGAAGTTTCTTTTAATTTTAAAATATGTGAAAAATAAAACTTTGCCTTGCAGCTTAAAAAAGTATCAATAGCTGAAGCAGAAAAATAAAAATTATCTCCATTTAAAATTTGACTAACTTTTTGAGAATTTTCTATAATCAGCGGTTTCCCTTGAGCAAATGTAACCTCCATCAACGCGTCCTCTTCTTGTGGTAGGTCCAGACGTTTTTCCTGTTTTTGTATATCCCAGAAAATGCTTTCTAAAAACCTTGATTTGTTTTTATCCTGTGCGGTTTCGTAAAAGAAATACACTTCGTTTGCGCTATAGATCAGATTAAAAAAATTGTACTTTTGCATATCAAGCCTGTCTTTTGACGTTGGAAGACCAAGAAATTTCCTGATATTATCAGTTAGAATTGTGTCTTGTTTTGGTATATTTGGCATTATACCTTCGTTTGCACCCAGGTAAAAAACTCGATTGAATGTCAAATTTCTGGTCTCCAAACTACCGAGTATTTGAAAACCCTGAGTTGGACTTGAAGGAAAAGAAACATTCTTTGTTTTGATAAAATTTTTAAGTAAGTTAAAATAGCTCGAAGAAGAATCCAGCTTATATTTTTTTATATTCAAATTTGAAAGTTCATCTAGAATTTCTAAAGTTCTTTCAATATATTTTGATTCAATTGCATGCAAACCTGCATTAGAGTTGTTTTGTAAAAAATCTATTAAATCAACAACTTTATCTAAAAAATCACCTATATTTTTAATATTTAAAAAATTATCTACAATATAGAGATTTATAAATTTTACAAAATCCAAAAACTCACTGTATGAAATCTCAAAACCCTGTTGTTTAAGCTTGTCTATAGAGTCTAAAATCAATTGTTTATCTTCTAAGTCTTTTCGCTCTACAAAAGATCTGGCGTTATTTAAAAAGAAACTTTTTATACTGTAAGCATAAATTTTAGCTGCAATATCTGTACTGCCAAGCCTTAAGCTTTTTATATAAGGATGTGAAATTACATTTACATAGTCGCTTATGTATATAGAACTTGTTGCTTTTTTGTGGAGGTTTAAAAGCTTATCAAGAAGCGATATTATTGGCGTTCTTGATAGAGGATACCCTATTGAAATGTTAAAAACATCCGATTTTGGATCCAGACAATTATGAAGTAAGGCAAAAAGATAATTTTCGCTTGAAAGTACAATTAAATCATCATCTCTAAAACCATTTAGTTCTTCTTTTAGCTCTTTTAACTTAAAAATCTCGTTATGCAAATAAGGCGCTTTAGTAAAATGATACCTGGTTTTTTTATTGTATGATGCTTTTTCTTCAATGTTTTTAATGTTTAGCTTTATTAACAAATCTTTTATTTTTGGACCATATTTCGAAATAAAAATACCATTAAAAGATTCAAGCATATTTTTAAAAAGCTCTTGCTCAGTTTTTGTTAAATCATAAAATCCGGCAAAAATTATACTTTCTGTATTTTCTTGTTTATAATCCTTTGAAAACAATGAAGCTTTTTTATACTTTACAGATCTTGTGCAAAAACCATTTTCGTTTAATTTTTCATAAAAAGTTTTATAAATATAAGAAAATCTTGTAAATCTATCATTAAAATTTATCAGGTTATCAGGTAAATAACTTTGCAATAAATAATCTATACTTGAAATATCAACTTGTTCTAAATAGAGCTCTTCAAAATCAGAGTATAACTTATAACCCCAGGTCCAAAAGTAATCAATGCTTTTAGTATTTACAAAAGAAGCTTTCTGGTTAAGCTCATATAGTAAAAAAACAGCTTCGAGTGTTGAAATTTCAGGATAAACTATATCGCTATGAAGTTCGTAAATCCTATCTACAAAATCATCAATTGAAAAGAGTTCTATAAAACTCAAAGCATTCTTTTTTTTGCTTGCAAGCGATTTAGACAGGTAAATAGTTGGCCTTCTATTTGGAAAAATTACGGTAATTTGCTTTAATTCTTCATTTAAAATTAAATTTGATAAGTCTTCTATCAAATTACTTGAGCTATCAATCAAATAAGCTTTGCTCAATTTTAATGACCTCTTTTGTATTAACGTTATATAAAAAACCCAATAAATTACATTGACCAAAAACATCTTTTAAAATATTCATATAATTTAAAACCTGTGACTTATAATTTGCAATCTCTTGTTTGGTCGTCTTTCCTGTTTTGTAATCTAAAACATATATATTATTATTCTTATCAATTACCACTCTATCCATTCTAAAAATATTGCCTTTTTTGTCTATAAAGGTTTTTTCTGTAAATACTCTATTTTCTTTGTTAAATAAAATTTTGAGCTCATCTATATTTAGAATGTCCAGAATTTCTTGTTTTAGTTTATTTATATCAAAATCAATAAATTTTGAGTATTTTAAAATATAATCATCAAGTTTTAAAAAATCTTCCTCATACTTTAAATGTGCAAGTATCTTGTGATAAATTTCACCTTTTTTTGAATCTTTTATACGTTTTATAGTCCAGGTTGGAGATTGTGATAAAAGTTTATTGAAATTTGTTTTAAATTTTACAAGATTTTTGCCTGTATAAAAACTTTGTTCTTTATTAATTGAAAGCTTTGTACCAATCTCCTCTTCTTTTATTGAACACTTTGTTTCATTTTCTTTGTAATATATAAAATTATACATCTGCATTTTTGCTCTTGTTAGTGCAACGTATAAAACGTTAAAGTCTTCTATATTTTTTTTTAATTGATCTTTGTTGTAAATCTGGCAAAGATTTTCATTAGAAGTAAGATTTTTTGTAATGTATAATAAATCAAGCGCGTCTTTTGTTTCAAAAATAAATTCGTTTTGCCCATTTGATCTTTTGTTTGGATTTAAAGCAAAATTTTTATCCGCATTAAGTACATTTATTACAACATCAAATTGCAAACCCTTGGATTTATGTATCGTAAGTAACTGTATACCTTCTTGTGATTGTGAAAATTCACAGGAAAATATGTTAGATTCACCCTGTTTGTTATTTTCAAAATAGTCAATAAAAGAACCTAAATCACTTATACCAACGGATTCAAATTCCAATATCTTATCAAGCAAAAAACTTAAGTAATGACTTTCTTGCTGAAAATTTTCATCTATTTTAAATGTTTTTATTATGTTTAATACTAACTCATAAACAGGTAAATATCCCACATTGTTAAAAATTTCCTTAAAATACATATTCCATTTTTCAGCAAATGAATCTTTAAATTTTATGTATAAAAACTTTGGAGATATGTTTTCAGCTAAAAAATCCAAAATTATTGATCTATCTATAATAAAATTGAATATATCACCCATTAAAAAAGTAGCAAAACTTAAATTATCAAGCGGATTGTTAAAGAATTTTAAAAGACTTATAATTTCGTTTATTATTTTTCTTTGCCTTATGTCACTCGCACTCTGAGATAGCACTGTATAGTTTTTTTCTAAAAGCCAGCCACTTATAGTATTTATTTCTTTGTTTGTAAGGGCTAAAATTGCAATCTGATCAGATCTAAAACCGCTATTTAACAAATCATCGATAGTTTTAAGTAAACTATCTTTTATGCAATTAATGCCTTCATCGCTTGCAAAACCAAACAACTGAGTTTTTACATAACCCTTAAACAAATGTTTATCAAGCGAAATTGATTCAAAATCCAGATAATGCGTTGGATCGTTAGTTTTACTTATTGTATCTTTCAGGTATTCTTGAAAAACTTTTTTAGAGTAATCCACAATATGACCAAAAGACCTGTAATTATAATTAAGCGTTTTATTTATGCATTTACTTTGAGGAAAAAATCTTACCGGATCATCTATTAAATTCTTCATTATTTCAAAATCTGCTTTTCTAAAACCATAAATTGATTGTTTTAAGTCTCCTACTATGAATAAAGAACCGCCTTTTGAAAGAGATTCTTCTATCAAAGGTTTTAAAATCTCCCACTGAATTTTTGATGTATCCTGAAACTCATCTATTAAATAATGATATATATAGCTTCCAAGTGTGAAGTAAATTGTGGGCACATAACCTTCTTCTAACAAATTAATAATGCGTTTATTTACATCGGGCAAAAATGTCTTGCCCAATATATTGTAGGTTTTTACAATGTGGTTTTTAAAGTCTACAAATAATTTCAAATAAGGTAAACGTTTTATTTTTGCAATTTCATATAATTTTGAATTTATTTTTTCAAAACATTCTTTCCATATTTTTTTTGCTGCTTCATCTTTATAAGGAAAGTTTATCTTATTATCCACTACGCTTAGTATATTTTTTTCTTTTATTGCAAGTTTTAAACTTTCAATCTTCTTTAAACCAACATTTCCTGAAGTTTTTTCCATTGAGTGCTTTTCCAGTAAGTCAAGCATGATATCAAATATAGGGTTTAGCTCTGTTTTAAGCCTATCAAGCATATTTTTATCAAAATAAAAGAAACTTTTATGGGCAGACTCTTTGTCAAGCAAATTACTCAGTCTTGTTTTCATCGATTCAACAACCTGAAAATCCACAACAAATTTAGAGCTTTCATTTAGAAAATTCAAAAAATCAATCAAATCTGATGAAGGCGTGCTTTCTAAAAACTCATCAAAAGCATAATCTATTATGCTTTTAGAATCCACATCAACATCAAAATCAGGATTCAAGCCAAGCTCAATTGCACTTGAACGTATAATTTTTGTAATAAAACTATCTATAGTTAAAACAAGATCGCTGTAATTGTCTAAAATTTCTTCAATAGTTTTTGAAACTTGATTTATCAAATCAGAATCTGTTATACCTATAAGGTTAATTAAATGTTGTTTTTCTTCTTTTGTAAGCAAATCAAGGTATATTTTCTTTAACCACTCTAAAACTTTATTTTTTATATCATTTGTAGCATTTTTTGTAAAGGTTATGGCAATTATGTTGTTTATTTTGTTATTTAATATATTTTTTGAAAGTAAAAATTGGACTATTCTTTGAGTTAAAACATATGTTTTGCCAGAGCCTGCACTTGCCTGTACAATCTGTATGTGTGGAAAATCAGAAGCAAAAAGTGTATTTAATACTTCGTTTGTATTCTGTTTATTCACATACATATATTAACAGAATTATTTTCTAATTCAAGACAAAATCAAATATCCTTTAACAGGTTTTGAAGCCATGCATAGCTTTTTAATTTTGACTCAACAAAAGTTTCCATAGAAATACCAAGGTTTGAAAGTGTTTCTATTAAAACCAAATAATCATTTTTTTCATCAAGCTCAAGCGCAAGCAACATGGTGCCAATTTTTCCTTCTTTAAAAAGAACAGCATTTTTTATCAACTCATCAATATTTATTTGTTCAAATAACTCTTCTTTAGGTTTCTGGATAACAACGTCAATCAAAGACAAGATGCCTACCAAAAACGCACTATCTTTATCAATATCCTTAAAATTTTCACTCAGTATTTCTAATTGCTTTCCTCTAATAACAGCTGTTTGAAAAACAGGTGATTTTTTAATGTTTTGTTTGTCTGCATAAGTCAAAATTAAAAGCCAGATTTTAAGCCTATTATATCCAATTAAATTTATAGCTTGATTTATAGAGTTAATTTTTTGTTTTAAACCAAAAGCAGCTGAGTTTATAAATTTTATTAATCTAAGTGTAATATCCGGCATGGCTTCAAAAAGCTCTTTTACCTTTTTAATGCTAGCATATGAATTTAACAGGTTCAAAAGTTTGATAACGCCTACTTGATTTGGCTCTAAATCTTTTGTTTTGAGAATTGTTGGGCGTTCAAAAAAATAACCTTGAAAATACTTAAACCCCAGGTGTTTAAAAAATTCGAAATCTTCTTTTGTCTCAACTTTTTCTGCGATAAGTTTATCTGAAATTTTATAGAGTATATCCATTCTTTTTGCAATTTCCACTCTATCAGCAAGCCTGACATCAATTTTTATGTAATCAATATAGTTTATTATGGGAGTAAAATCATGGTAGCTTTTCTTATATACAAAATCATCAAGAGAAAATACATAATCTTTATCTTTTAATTGTAATACTTTTGTAATTAATTTATCCACACTTGAAAAACCTTCCAAAATTTCAATAACAAACTTTTCTTTAGGGATTAATTCGATTGTCTCGCTTAAAATATAATCACCACTGAGGTTTAAAAAACCCAAGTAATCGCCAATAACATTTTCTATACCAAATCTTTCAAATAAATTAATGATTGTTTGAGATGTAGCAAATCTATTATCATTTACAGTAACAAAATTCTTTAAACTATCCCTATATAAAAGTTCATATGCAAAAATATCCTTATTTGTGTTAACTATAGGCTGTCTTCCAATAAAATAATCCTGCATTAAAACCTCATGCTATTTTTACAAATACAAAGCAACTGCAATCGTAATTTTATACAATATTTCACTAATGTAAACTGAGAAATAAATTATAATTTTGCATATATTTTGTAATAAATTCTATACTCTATGAATTTTCAAATTATTTAGACAATTGTTAAATTCAACTATATATCCTATAGATTGTACATTTTATACAAAAATACAAAAAAGAACCATCATATGTCTCAGAAAGTTACAAAAAAAATGAATACTTTATAAAAACTATTAAATAGTTTTTATTTTATTGCAAAGATTTCTACATAATATGTAGTAATAAAAGAATGATCGTAGTTATAATACTTTCGACATTCATTTGAAAGACTAAATAATATATTAAAAATTTCATTTCTATTTTGTTCGGGTGTAACCATTCTATCAAACCATTGTGGGAGTATATATTCACTCTCTAAAACATTGCCATATTGAATTGTTAAATTCAAATCACCCAACATTTGCTCCCATTGATCTAAAGAATAGGAACATACATGCGAATTATCTCTTAGAAGCTCAATTTTGTTAATTTTTTCCTGACATTCTCTAAGATTATAGACAGAGCAATCAAGAATATAAAGTTTACCGTTTGGTTTTAATACTCTATATAATTCATTTAAAGCTTTTTTTATATTATAAAAATGGTGAGCAGCATATCTACAAGCTACAATATCAAAACTATGATCTTCATATTTTAAACTATGAACATCTCCTATTTCAAAATCAATATTATTGATGTTTAAAGATTCAGACATTTCATGTGCTTGTTTTAACATTTGGGGTGTTATATCAATAGCTATAACTTTTTCCACATACTTTGAAAGAGCAATTGCAGTATGACCCGCACCCGTTGCTATATCCAAAGCAACCGATTTTACATCTGGTTTTAAAATTTCGATCATTCTTTCTAAATAATCTTTATTTGAATGCACAGGACTTAATTTATAATTTTGAGCTTTATCTCCAAATTGGCTAATTATTATATCTTTATTGTCCATACATTCCTCCTTTGTTAGTAATTATAATATTTTAAGTTAAAAAAAACTTGAATTTTTCTTAAAGTCAAAAGACTTTTGAAAAATTAGATTTTTTTAGATAAAGTTTGAAAGATAGATGAGAATTTGTTATTATGAAACTTATGAAAATTTTTGATGATAAAATTTTTTGGTTAGACAAGTGTATATAAAAAAATATTTTAAGGTTTTTTTTGTTTTGTTTTTATTAACATCTTTAATAAGCTCATGCGGATATCAATCAACTGCCACATACATCTATACTTTACCAAACAATATTTCTAATATCTACATAGAAAATCCAAAAAATTCTACATACGAGCCAAATATTAGCATTTATTTAAAAAAAGCCATAATAGATGACTTAAAATTAGAACCAAATATTTCTGTAGTAACAAATAAATCAGAGGCTCAAGCTTTTCTTAAAACCGATATCATATCATACTCAGCAATCCCAACTGCATATACGGCAAGCGGCTTTGCTTCTATGTATAGTTGTACAATTACTGTTAAGCTTTCTTTAACAACAAAAGATGGTAAAAAAATTATATCAGACAAAATATTGACAAGTTCAAGAAGCTACAGTATACCAAATATAAATACAAACAGCATTAGTTCTATAGAATCAGCAAAACTTCAAGCAACAAAGTATGCAATATCTGATATGGCATCTCTAATTAGAGAACAATTATTTATGTCATCAGGTTTTTAAAAATACCAAATAAAATATTAATACAATTTTTTGATTGTTTAAATTCTAGTGTAAACCTTTTGACTTTTTAACCCTTTTGTTTTTTTGAAATAACTAAACACTACAATAAATTTTTTTAACATATAAATATTCTTTGTACCAAAGTATTAATATATTAAAACTTGCTTTTTTAACCATAGTGCTATATTAATCACCCGATTAATCCTTGTACATAACATTTTTATTACATGATTTTTTTAC
>NZ_JBMFGQ010000016.1:0-33739 GCF_049977265.1 Desulfurella sp.
AATGGATATAGAAAGCAGGGTTTTTTTAAGATGCATGGATACCTCCTTTACGCATTAATCGAGTGTTTAGTTTATATTTTTATAAAGTCTATGTCAAGCTATTTTAAGTATTGTTTTTTTTGTTTAACCCAAATAAATAATAAGCTCCAATAAGCAAACCAAACCATGGAAAAGCTACGTACAAAGCAATTCTGCCATCTGGCATAAATGCCATAACTATAATTACCATAATCAAAAAAACAATACCCAAAATATTTAAAAACGGATAAAATGGTAGGCGATATTTAGGCAATTCACTTTTTTCTAATGAACCTCTAAACTTCATATGCATTATAAGTATAAGAAGCCAGACATACAATGCCCCTGTGGTAGCAACACTTGTTATAATTGTGAATACTTGTTTAGGTATAAAGTAATTTAATATTACACCAATTAACATTACTATTGAAGAAAAAATAATGCCTATGTATGGTACTTTATTATTGCTTAACTTTGAAAAACTTGAAGGGGCATTTTTTTGAAGTGAAAGAGAATAAAGCATTCGTCCAGTTGAAAATAAACCACCATTTGTGCTGGAAAGCGCTGCAGTTATAACAACAAAATTTATAATACTTGCAGCTGCTGCTATACCCAGTTTTGAGAAACTTTCTACAAAAGGGCTTCCAAATGTACCGATTTTAAACCATGGATATATTGATAATATTACAATCATTGGTAAAGCATAAAATAAAATTATTCTGTATATAACTTTATCAATTGCAGAAGGTAAAGTTACATTTGGATCATGAGCTTCTCCTGCAGTAACTGCTACAATTTCTATACCTAAATACGCATACACTACTATAATAAGCGAAAACAAAAAACCTTTTAATCCATTAGGAAAAAAACCACCATACTTATACAAATTACTAAATCCAGTAGGAATTCCGTGATTACCAAACCCAAAAAAGATTATAAAAGCCCCTACTACAATAAAAAACAGAATTGTAACTATTTTAATTATAGAAAACCAGAATTCTGTTTCTCCATAAACTTTTACTGCAATTAGATTTAAAAGCGTTATCAATATAACGGATATGAGTGCAGGAATCCATTGAGGTACACTTGGAAACCAAAAAGTAACATAAATGCCAACGGCAGTTATTTCTGCCATAACTGTAACCGTCCACATAAACCAATAAGTCCACCCTGTTATATAACCAGCCATTGGTCCTAATATGTGATCAGCCCAGGCACTAAAGCTTCCAGATACAGGATACACTACTGCAATTTCACCAAGTGCCCTTAAAACAATAAAAACAACCAATCCTACCAAAAGATAAGACAAGATTAATGATGGTCCTGTAAATTTTATGCCTGTTGCAGAACCTAAAAATAAACCAACGCCAATAGCAGAACCCAAAGCAATAAGCTGGATGTGCCTATTTTTTAAATCTCTTTTTAGATTTTCTTTTAAATAATTTTCATTCATTTGTTTCGACATAGATACCCCCTCTTTTAATATTAGATAATTTGTACTATAAATTTATTATAGTGTCAAATTTTAATTAATATTTTGTATATTCTTGTTCAATTAAATGTTTTAGCTTTATAATGGCGTTTGTTTTAATTTGAGATACTCTGCTTTGAGTTTTTTTAATAATTTGTGCAATTTCTTTTACGCTAAAATCCTCATAGTAATACATGGATAATACATCAAGTTCTATTTTTGAAAGTTTATTCAAAGCTCTTGTTAAAATCTCTAAACGCTCATTTTCTTCTATTATATCGATATTTAATTTACTGCTTTTATCTTCAATTGTTTCTTGCAAATTTATTTCATCTTCTAAAGCATTATCTAAACTTACAATATCTAAATTTGATAAACCAATCATAGCTTTGTGATACTCTTTAATTGTCATACCGGCTCTAGTTGCTATGCTTTTTTCTGAAGCATCTAAAACATTTTCTTTTAAAAATTCTTTATGCGCTTTTGATATATTTTTTAATTTATCTCTAGTATAGCGAGAAATTGTATCCACGCTTCTGAGTTTATCCAATATTGCACCTTTTGCTTTAAGTAATGCGTATTTATAAAAAGCATTTTCATCTTTTGTAATATCAATATTTTCAAGCGCTTTTAGAAGACCCATCATTCCAACTTGCACAAAATCTTCCTCATCGTAAGATTCGGGCATTTTGACAACAACTTTTCTAACTATTCTTTTAACAATAGGGTAAAAATGTTTAATTTGTTCTTCTTTGAAATGTAATAAATTTGAATTCATGCAATGTTAAATATTATTTTGATTGCTTTTATTATTTGTGTTTTCGATATAATTAAATACAATTGCTATAGCCATACCAAATATGTAAAAGCATAATGAATTTACAATTATTTTTAATGTGGCATAAAAAAAATCACTACCGATATAAACAAAGACCAAACAGCTTATAAAAAATGCTATTATACCAAACAGTGAGCCTAGCCATTTTGGATCTATTGTACTATCCATCACTAACCAACTTTAAAAATTCATCTTCGCTTATTGTTAATATACCCATTTTTTTTGCTTTTTTAAGCTTACTTCCAGGATCAATACCTACTACTACGTAGTTTGTATCCTTGGTTACACTATCTTTTACAACCCCGCCTAAACTTTCAACAATTTCTTTGGCTTTATTTCTAGGCATACTTAATGAACCGGTAAAAACAAAGATTTTATTTTGCAAATAACCAGACTTCTTTTCCTCGATTAAGTTTATGTGTTCCAATAATCTCTTTATTGTTTCTGTGTTTCTTTGCTCTTTAAAAAAATTTACCACACTTTGAGCTATTTCTGGACCTATCCCATCTATTTGCATAAGTTTTTCCTCATTTTTAAGCTCAATTAACTCTTCAAGTTTAAAATTAATAGCAAGTTTACTTGCCACAAACTCACCCACATGTTTTATTCCAAGTGCATATAAAAATCTAGCAAAAGTTGTTCTTTTGCTTTTTTCGATATTTTCGAGTATCTTTTTTGCAAGTTTTGAGCCCATCCTATCTAATTTCAATAATCTGTCTTCATCAAGATTGTAAATATCGCTTACACTTTCAACAATTTTTTTATCCACAAGCTGTTGTATAATTTTATCACCAAGACCTTCAATATTCATAGCATTTTTTTGCGCAAAGTGTTTAATTGATTCAACAATACGTGTCCTGCAATCAATATTTGGACAAATCAAATAAGCGCCTTCTTCTTGCAGCAAAGAATTACATACAGGACAGTTTGTAGGTTTTTTAACCTGTATTTCTTTGCCAGTTCTTTTTTCTTTTATGCTTGCTATAACTTCTGGTATTACATCTCCGGCTCTTTGGACAAACACATGATCACCAATTCTTATATCTTTTTTAAACAATTCATCAAATGTATGAAGACTGGCCCGTGATATTGTTACTCCACCAATTTTTACTGGCTTTAGAATTGCAACTGGCGTAACAATCCCTGTTCTTCCTACATTAAAAATTATATTTTCAACAACTGTGGTAGATTGCATTGGAGGAAATTTAAAAGCTATTGCCCATTTTGGGTATTTACTGGTGTAGCCCAATTTTTCCTGTAATAAAAAATTATCAACTTTAAAAACCATACCATCTATTTCATATGGCAGATTTTGTCTTGCCTGCAAAAATGTTTGACGATAGTCTATGGCTTCGTAAATATTCTTACAGTACCTGTTAAGTTCACTTACTGGGAGACCAAGTTCTTTTAAAATTTCTAAACTTTGAGTTTGAGTTTTAGGATTTTTATAATTTTCTATGCCTCTAATATAATAAACAAAAACCTTTAAGTTTCTTTTGGCAGTTTCTTTTGGATCCAATTGCTTTAGAGAGCCCGCTGCTGCATTTCTTGGATTTGCAAAAAGAGGTAAACCCATTTCTTCTCTATATTCATTAATCTTTTTAAATTCTTCTTTAGTTAAAATAACTTCACCCTGTACATCCAAAAAACTGGGTGGATTATCAACAAGCAAAATAAGCGGTAAGTTTTTTATTGTTTTTATGTTTTTTGTTATATCTTCACCAATTATGCCATCGCCTCGTGTAGAAGCAACTTTAAGCTTGCCATTTTCATAAACTATATTTACAGATACACCGTCAAATTTTGGCTCAACACTGTATGCTATGTCTTCATCTGTTCCTAAATTGCGTTTTATTCTTTTATCAAATTCTATTACCTCTTCTTCGCTAAAAGCATCTTCTAAAGAGTACATTCTGTATTTATGTTCAACTTTTTCAAATTTTTCTGAAATATCAGAACCTACTTTCTGCGTTGGTGAGTTTTCATCATAAAATTGTGGATATTGTTTTTCTAAATTTATAAGTTCTCTTATCAGCAAATCATATTCACTATCAGAAATAATAGGTTTGTTTAGTACATAATAATAGTAATTGTGACGGTTAATATCACGCCTTAATTGTTCTATTCTTTTTTTTGCATCTTTTTCATTCATTTTTTTAACACCATTGTAACATAATCTTCTAAAAATATAGTTTTTAGCGTTTCATAGCCTAATTTATTAAATTCGTTTCTTATTTCAAAATTATATTCATAATTTATACCTGAAGCAACAAGTAAACCTTTTTTATTCAATAAATCATCAATTTTTTTAATATTGCATAAAATTATATTTGAGTAGATATTTGCAAATATAACATCAAAGTTTGATTTAATAGCATCAATAGTTGAACAAATTGTATAGATATTATTTAAACAATTGTAGTTTGCATTTTCTTTTAAATTAATACATGCTTCAAAACTAATGTCAAAACAAACAGCGCAATCAGCACCTTTCTTCAAACTAGCAAAACTTAAAATACCTGTACCTGAACCTATATCGAGCACTTTTTTACCATACAAATCTATGCTTGAAATAATCTTTAGACAGCTTTTTGTAGTTTCATGTTCCCCGCTTCCAAAGGCATTACAGTTTAAAATTATAGGTATTTTATTAGATTTAATATTATAAATTTCAAAATTTCCAGCTTCAACTATTTGCACTTTTGTATTGCCTTATTTTTATGGTTTTATCAAACTCAACATATGTAAAATTCTCACAAAAATCACCGATATTAACATATATTCCATTATTTATTTCTTTTAATATAGGGTTGTGGGTATGTGCAAGTAATACACAGTCAAACCCTTTTTCAATCAAATTTTGAGCAAATTCTTCTAATGCCAGATCTGTTCTTCTCAAGGTTTTGTTTTTTAAATTTTTTTTGCTTATTTTTGATGCAATATTTGCTAATTTAAGCAAAAAAACAGGTGATATCAAATTTATAAGCATTAGAGTAAAGCGGTTTTTAAGAATATTGCGAAACATCAGGTAAGCTTTATCCTTTTTATCAATACAGTCACCGTGCTCAATGTAAAATAATTTTGAATCAATATTTTCTATTAATTCTTTTTTAACAACCTCAACTTTTGGCAAAAACTTTTTTATTTTTTCAAGCCTGTATTCGTGGTTTCCTTCAAATAAGTAAACTTTTTTTTCATCAGACACCTTTTTGAGTAGGTTAATTAGCTTAATATGTTGACAAAACAAAAATTCATAACCGTAATAAAATTCAAATAAATCACCAACTATGTATATTTTATCGTATTGTTTGTATATTTTATCTAAAAAAACCAAAAATTCTTCATCACCTTTATAGTGTATGTCTGATAAAAAAAGTGCTTTCATGCAATCTCGTTTACTTTATTTTTCCTGCGCTTTTCTAAAGCAAATTTGACTATTATATAAAAAAATACAGATATTGGCAATGCCAACATCAAACTACCAAGCCACGTTATTAAATAAATATGAAATCCCTTATGTAACAAATAGTCTAGCGTGAAGTTATTGGCTATGTTAAGTTTTGCATTTAACAAAACAGCACCAATTTTGTAGGCAATAGCGTAAACAAAAACAGTTGTCCAAGGGTTGTTTAAAAGTGTGCCAACCAATAGAGAAACTTTATTTAATTTGAACACGAAAGCAATAATTAATGCAAGTATAGTATGAAATCCAAAAGTTGGTGTTATTGAGATAAAAACCCCTATTGCAAAAGAAAGCGCAATTTTTTTTGGAGTATCATTAAGTGCAAATAGACTATGTATTAGTTTTTTTATCTTTTTTGCTCCTAAAATTAAAAAATAGTTTTTCCAGGAATGTTTCTTTTTTTTGTAAATTATTTATCTTATCTAGTGCAAGTTTATTATTTGACTCCCATTCTAAAACTTCATAATAAGTTTTAAGTGCTGTATTTTTTAAGCCAATCTTTTCGTAAGAATTTGCAAGTCCAAGCAAAGCTTCCACATTGTAATTTTCTATTTCCAATGTTTTTCTATAATAATCAATTGCCTGTTTGTAATAACCTTTTGCTTTATATACTTTTGCAAAAAGAAAAAACAACTTTGCACCTTTTTGAGTCCTTTCAAGGATTTTTAGTGTATTTAAGGCATTGTCAACCTCATTTTTACTGAGAAATTCTTCTATCTTTGTAACTAGATATTTTGCATAATCACCGTCTATTTCAAATTTTGAATTTACTTTATCATTAGCGGATGAGTTTTTGATTTGATTGTAGGCACTTGTTAAATCTTTAAAAATATTTGACAAATATTGTCTTTCTTCGTCACTTTTTGCTAAATCAGGATGATATTTTTTTGCAAGCTCTCTGTAAGTTTTTATTACGTCGCTCATATTGGCATTATTTGTTAACCCTAGCACTTTATAAGGGTTCATATTACCTGTCAAACATTTTTTTAAGTTTAATTAAAGCTTCTTTTTCGATCTGTCTAACTCTTTCTTTTGATATATTGTATTTTTCACCTATCTCATCTAAAGTATAGCGCCTCTCCACATCAAGTCCAAATCTCATTTTTATAATATTCTGCTGTCTTTGAGGTAATAGCTTTAGAAGCTTTTTTAAGGTGTTTACGCTAGATTCGTAAACGTATTTGTCTTCTACAGATTCAGTTTGATCTTCCAAAACATCCAATAAATTATTATCACCATCTTCTCCAATCGTTTTGTCCAAAGAGTTGAACTTTAATCTACCAACTTCAATATCTTTAATTTCTTTTTCACTGAAGCCACTCACTTTTGATACTTCTTCGTTTGCCATTTCTTCACCAAATTCTCTAAAATAAGCTTCTTTAATATAACTTAATTTGTTTGATTTTGCACGGGCTTTAATAGGAATTTTAATAGGTGATGTTTGCTCGCTTAGTGTTTTTAAAATTGACTGTTTGATCCACCATACTGCATATGATATGAACTTTATATTTTTATCTGGATCGAATTTTGATGCTGCCTTAATTAGACCGATGTTACCTTCATTAATTAAATCAGAAATTGGTACACCAAAATTTCTATATCGCTGCGCTATTGAAACTACAAATCGTAAATTATGTTTAACAAGCTTTTTTAGCGCTTCTTTGTCGCCTTTTTGAACTTTTTTTGCTAGATCAATCTCTTCTTCTTTTGTCAAAAGAGGTATTTTGGATATCTCATCTAAGTATTGATTTAAAGAATCTTTAACATCTGTTTCTTTTTGTTTGATCTTTACTTTATTTTTTTCCATATAGTTTTCTCTTTTTGATCTTCCAGAATAATACCTTGCTTTAGTAGTTCATTTCGTATTTTATCAGCAAGAGCAAAATCTTTTTCTTTTTTTGCTTTGCTTCTTAGAGCAATTTTTTCTTCAATCCATTGATTTTCTTCTAAATTAAACCACTTTGTGTATTTATTATCAAAAACACCCAAAACTTGAGCTATCTTTGACATGGTATTTAAAAATGTTTCTTTTACATTTGTGCTGGGTTTTTTGTTATTTTTTTCACAATCATCTAAATATAGGTTAAGTTCTTTTAAACAATTAAAAACATCGCCTATAGCTTGTGATGTATTAAAATCATTATCCATATCCTTTTCAAAATTTGACTGTAGGGTTTCTATTAAATTTAATTTAAATTCTTCATTGCTAAATTGCGTATTGTCAAGTCTCATAAGAAATGTATAATAGCGATTTAAAGCTTCTTTTGCAGCCAAAAGCCCATCGTACGAAAACTCAATAGGGTTTCTATAATGTGTAAGAAGCATGTAATATCTAAGCGTTTCGCCGTTAAATTCTTTTAGCACATCTCTTATTGTAAAAAAATTACCCAGCGACTTAGACATTTTTTCGTTATTGATTTTAATAAATCCGTTATGTATCCAGTATCTTACAAATTGTTTACCACTTAGCGCTTCGCTTTGGGCTATTTCATTCTCATGGTGAGGAAAAATCAAATCTTCTCCACCACCGTGAATATCTATTGTCTCTCCCAAATAATGCATACTCATGACAGAGCACTCAATATGCCAGCCAGGTCTACCTTTACCCCACGGAGAATCCCAGCTTGGTTCATTAGGCTTTGATTTTTTCCAAAGAACAAAATCCAGAGGGTATTTTTTTTTATCATTTACTTCAACCCTTGCTCCGGATTTTAATTCTTCTATTTTTTTGTGTGACAATTTGCCATAAGATTCAAATTTGTTTACACTATAGTAAATATCTCCATCTGATTCATAAGCGTAACCTTTTTCTATTAGTTTTGATATGAATTTTATTATATCATTTATATGCATAGTTGCTTTTGGTTCAAATGTTGGTTTTTTTATGCCAATAGCTTCCATATCTGTATAAAATTCTTTTATGTATTTTTCGCTTATTTCATCAAAAGGCTTATTTTCTTCATTAGCTTTATTTATAATTTTATCATCAATATCTGTAAAATTCTTAACAAACTTTACATCATAGCCTTTGTACAGTAAATATCTATATATTACATCAAAACATATGGCGCTTCTTGCGTGTCCAACATGGCAGTAATCATAAACGGTAACGCCGCATACATACATTGTTACTGTATTGTCATTAAGAGGAACAAAATCTTCTAATTTTTTTGTTTGTGTATTGAATATTTTAAACATTACTTCTTTACTCCCTTAAATTCAAAATATGGATTTATTGGGTACTCATTTTTTAATTTCATCAAATAATCGTAGGCTTTTTGTGTGTTGCCCATTGCTTTGTATGTTTTGTATAGCATAAACAAGCATGCATCAGTTTTACCACCTTCTGAGGTTGATTTTTTGGGAAAGTTGTTTAGACAGTCGGAGAAATAATACAATGCTTTATCATAATTGTTTAAATTATAGTAGCTATTGCCTATCCAAAAGTATGCATTTTGCTCTAACTCCGTATGCGGATAATCACTTAAAAACTGTAAAAATTTATTCAATGCGCTATTAAAGTCTCTATCCATATAAGTAGATAATGCATCCTGATATGCACTTGAAGCTTGTGCAGTTAAAGCAATGAATTTTTTCTCAATATGATTTTTATTGCTCATTTCCTGGGAGTTTTTGTTTTGCTCATTATCGGGTTGTTTTTGAGTATTTTGTGTTTTATTTGAAAATACCAAACTTGCCGGTGGTATTTTACTTAATATGTTGTTTGTGCTATTATCAACTTGGACTTCCACTATTGTTTTTTCAACTGTTTTAATTGATTTTGTTGAGTTTGTGGTATTTTTTAGTGTATTTATTTTTTGTGTAAGAATATTCAATTTTTCTTCAATTGAATTAATTTTTGGCTTTATTGTAGTTAGATCAATGGTATTTTGATTGGTTGAATTTTGTATTTTTCTTAATTTTTCATTTATATTTTTTATTTGCTGGTTGTAAGAGCAAGAGGACAGTAAAACAACAATACTTAATAAAAACAATTTTTTCGCCATACCATCTCCTACTGGTTTTTTATTATTGTAGATAAATTTCTGCATAAGTCAAGTTACTAACTACCGAAATTTTTTTTGTATTGACTTACGTGTGAAATTATGTATATTTATAAAAGTTACGTTTAATGTTGTAATTTTTGCATTCCCCTATTTTATACGAGGGCGTAAAGGTTTAAAATGAATGTTTTTGAAGAGAATCTTACAAAAATTTTAAAGAATTCAGTTGAAACTATGGGGTATGAGTTGTACGATTTAACGTACTCAAAAGGTTTTAAGAAGGGAAAATTGACAGTATATATAGATAAAAATGGTGGTGTTAGCTTAAGTGATTGTGAAGTGGTAAGCAAGCATATTTCTGTACTGCTTGATGTTGAAAATATTATTGAAGAAAGTTATATCCTGGAAGTTTCAAGCCCTGGAATTAACAGAAACTTAAAAACTAAAAAACATTACGAAGATGCTATTGGCAAAGAATGCATTATCAGTTTGTTTAACCAAATAGATAATAAAAAAAACGTACGTGGCAAGATTTTAAGCGTTAACGAAAACAGTGTTGAAATAGAAAGCGATGAAATGACGCTTCATATCTATTTTAAAGATATCAAAAAAGCTAAGCTAAACTTAATTTAGCGGGGGAAAAAGTGAAAGAAATATTTGAGATTGCTAATTTAATAGCAAAAGAACATAACATAAATTCACAGGCAGTTATAGAGTCGTTAGCTGAGGCCATAAAGATTTCAATATCGAAAAAATATGGTGATGATAGTGTTGTAAAAACTTCGCTTGATTCAAGTAACAGGGTATTTAATATATTTATTGAAAAAAAAGTTGTAGAAAAAGCAAAAAATAATAATGAAATTTCACTTGAAGAGGCTAAAAAAATTGATCCAAATGCTAATATTGGCGATTATATAGATGTGGAGTTTGATCCAGAAGAATTAGGTAGAATTGCAGTCTCTACTGCCAAAAATGTTATGTCTAAAATGTTTAAGGATTTAGAAAAACGTGTTACATATGAAGATTATTCTAAAAAGATTGGCAAAATAGTATCTGGAGAAATTTGGAGTATTGGTGTGTACAACGACTGTATTGTAGATTTTAAAAATGCTATAGGAATATTGCCAAAAAAGGAACAATCTCCTGGTGATAAGTATATTGTTGGAGAAACCATTAAAGCTTACGCAATGGATGTATTAGAAGAACCAAAAGGTGTTAAACTTATTCTTTCTAGAACTCATCCTGGATTTGTAAAAGAGCTATTCATGAAAGAGGTCCCAGAAGTGCGTGATGGCAGTGTAGAAATAAAAGCTATAGCACGCGAGCCTTCAAAGCGAACAAAAGTTGCAGTATATTCCAAAGACTCCAAGATTGACCCAATTGGTACTTGCGTAGGTGCAAAAGGTACACGCATTTCTGCTGTTGTTAAAGAATTGGGTGATGAGAAAGTTGATGTTATAAGATGGAGCGCTAATTTGAGCATTTATATTAAAAATGCGCTTGCACCAAGTAAAGTTTCTTACATTGAGCTATTTGAAGATGAAAAGAGAGCAAAAGTGTATGTTCCCGATGAAGAATTTTCTGCTGCGATTGGGAAAATGGGGGTTAACGCAAAACTAGTTGCTAAACTTACGGGCGTTAACATTGATATTATAAAAGAATCAGAAATGGACAAAACTGGTCACGAAGAAAAATCTCAAAAAACAAAAGAGGATGTAATTGAAGAATTGATGTTTATTGAATCAATCACATTCAACCTAGCAAATAAACTTTACGAAAATGGCATAAAATCCATAGAACAGCTCAAAACTATTACCTTGGATGAACTGGAAAGCATTAAAGGTGTTGGAGAAAAACGAGCTAAAAAAATTTATGAATTACTAAATGAAATCAATTAGGGGGTATAGTGAATGAGAGTTTACGAAGCAGCTAAAAAGCTTAATATAAAAAGTAGTATACTTATACAAAGGCTACGTAACTTAGGCTTAGAGATAAAAAGTAACTTCAGCACAGTACCAGATGATGCTATAAAAAAATTAGAAAATAAAGAAAATTCCCCCAAAACTATAGAAAAAAAAGAAGAGCCTCTAAACCAAAAAAAAAATAAAATTGAAGAAAAGTCAAAAGTTAAGCCAAAGTCAAACGAGAAGCAGCCGGAGTTTATAAGCATCAAAAAAAAAGAATTAATTGAAGCATCGCTACCACAAAAATTGAAAGGTAAAAAAAAGCACTATAAAAAAACCTTTAAAGAAGGACAAGAAGAATCAAACATTATAGAAATAACTAAGAATACTACTGTTTTTGAATTTGCGGCGTTGCTTAATGTAGATTTTTCAGAAATAATACAGAAATTATTTTCTCTTGGTGTAATGGTTAGAAAAAACGATTTTATAGATTTAGATGCTGCAAAAATAATTGCACAAGACTATGGCGTAGAGATTGAAGAAAAAACTTTAGAAAAAACTTTAATAGAAGAAGTTGATCAAAAAGATGATGAAAGTGATTTACAACCAAGACCTCCAATAGTAACTGTAATGGGGCACGTTGATCATGGTAAAACTTCTATTTTAGATGCGATAAGGCATACACATATAGTAGCTAAAGAATCTGGTGGAATTACGCAGCATATTGGTGCATATTCTGTTAACTATAAAGGCAAGCAAATTACATTTTTAGACACACCAGGACATGAAGCATTTACAGAAATGAGGGCTCGTGGTGCATTATTGACTGATATTGTTGTGCTTGTTGTCGCAGCAGATGATGGTGTAATGCCCCAAACCATAGAAGCCATAAATCATGCAAAAGCTGCAAATGTGCCAATAGTTGTTGCAATAAATAAAATTGACAAACCAAACGCAAACCCAGATAGAGTAAAGCAAGAATTATCTCAACACAAAATAATGCCAGAGGAATGGGGTGGAGAAAACTTATTTGTGAATGTTAGTGCCAAGAAAAATATAGGTATCGATGACTTGCTTGAGAGTATTTTGTTACAGGCAGAAATTATGGAATTAAGAGCAAACCCAAATAAACGTGCAAAAGGGATTGTAATTGAAGCAAAACTTGATAAGCAAAGAGGTCCTGTTTGTGATGTTGTTATACAGGAGGGTACGTTAAATTTAGGCGATAGCATTGTGGCCGGTTTTGCCTACGGTAAGGCAAAAGTACTTGTTGATGATAAAGGTAAAAGGATTAAAAAAGCCACCGTATCTATGCCTGTTGAAATATTAGGTCTTCATGACGTACCAGAGGCAGGTGACGTATTATTTGCTGTAAAAGATGAAAAAATTGCAAAATCAATTTTTGAAGAAAGAAAAGAAAAATACAAGGCAAGCGTTCAGAAAAAAAATGCAATTAGTTTGGAGACTGTATTTGAAAGCTTATCTTCTGGTCAAATTAAAGAACTGCCAATACTTATAAAAACAGATGTGTTTGGCTCAGTGGAGGCTATTTCTGCCTCAGTGCAAAAGATTTCAACGGATGAAGTTGCAGTTAAGATAATCCATTCTGGCGTAGGTGAGATTTCTAAATCAGATGTAAACTTAGCGAGCGTTTCAAACGCAATTATTATTGGATTCAACGTAAGACCGTCAAATGATGCTTTGAAGCTTGCCGGTGACTTGAAAATAGAGATTAGAACATATAAAATTATCTACGACATTATTGAAGATATTAAAAAAGCACTTACTGGATTGCTATCTCCTACAATAGAAGAAGAAATATTGGGTAGAGCAGATGTTAGAGAAGTTTTCAGCGTTCCGAAGATTGGCAATGTTGCTGGGTGCTATGTTACGTACGGAAAAGTAACAAGAAATTCAAAAATACGCGTTATTAGAAATGGTGTAATAATATTTGAAGGCTCAATTGCGTCGTTGAAACGATTTAAAGACGATGTGAACGAAGTTGCTTCTGGTTATGAGTGTGGCATTAGAATTGATAAATTCAATGATATAAATACAGGTGATCAATTTGAATCATATGTTCTCAAAGAAGTCCAGAAAACTCTTTAAAGGGATATTTAATTGTTTATTGGCTTATTGATTGTGGATTTGTTAATAAAAGACGCAATGAATATTAAAGACAGAAGAAATGTGTTAGCTAGTATAATACAAAAGCTGAGATCAAATTTTAATGTTTCTGTAGCTGACGTTTCAAAAGAATTGTTATATAACAAAGCTACATTGGCAATAACTACAATTGCAAATAAAAAAAATGTAGTTGAAAATTTTTTAGATAAAATTAGCAATTTTATTTCTAAAAATTATTCAATAGAAATTTTAAACATAGAAAGGCAGATATTATGAATACAACAAAACCGTATAAAAGAACACAAAGAGTATCGAGTACGCTAAAAAAAATTATATCAAACGTGATAGAGTTTGAATTAAACGATGAAAGACTAAAAAATGTTACAATTACAGACGTAGAATTAAGTAAAGACTTAAAATATGCTAAAATATACTTTAGTTCTCAGCTTAGCACATTATCTAAAGAAGAACTTTTGTTATTAATTAACAAATCTAGCAGTTTTATCAGTAAAAAAACATTTGAAAAAATTCAAATGAGGGTCGTACCAGTATTAAAATTTGTTTATGACAAATCTATAGAAAACGGTTTAAAAATAGAAGATATATTGAGGCAGATTAAAAATGAGTGAAAATATATTGGAAAAAATAGGATATTACTTAAAAAACTACAATGATTTTCTCATTGTAGGGCACAAAGATCCGGATGGCGATGCAATAGGCTCAAGTTTAGCTCTTTACAAAGCATTGACCGAATATGGCAAAAGAGCTATCGTAGCAAATACTTCAAAAATATCTGATTTATATTTTTTTCTTGATGATGTAAAGAATATTGTGCAACTGCAAAATAATGAAAAAGTTCAGGTTATTATTACAGTAGATAGTGCAGATTTTGAGCGAACAAACCTTGACAAAAGTTATGTTAAAGATAAAATTTTAATAAATATAGATCATCATCCCACAAATACGCACTATGGCACTATTAACTTTGTTGTGCCGCAGGCTGCTGCAGTAGGTTGCTTAATCTATCAAATCTTAAAGTTTAATAATATGCCAATAAATCTTAAAACAGCTGAATACTTATATTTAAGTATATTAACAGACACAGGATCTTTTAGATACTCTTCAACTAGCGCAAATGCCTTTAGAATTGCTTCAGATCTTATAGACTTAGGCGTTAAGCCGTGGAAAATCGCATATAATATATACGAATCAAAAAAACTAACCACATTAAAATTAATGGGGCTTGCATTAAACACTATTGACACCTATTACAATGATAAGTTAGCAGTGATGCGTATAAACCAAGAAATGTATAGATCTACAAACACTAACGCCGATGATACTGAAGGTTTTGTGAATATTGCTAGAAGTGTTAGAGGATGTGAAGTGGGAGCGCTTTTAAGAGAAGATAAGCCAAATTATATAAAAGTTAGTTTACGTTCAAAAGATGCCGTAGATGTTTCTACAATTGCCTTACTTTTTCGCGGAGGTGGCCACAAAAATGCCGCAGGATTTGAAATAAATGGCACTATAGAGGAAGTCAAAGAAACGCTGATTAGAGCATTTTCTTTTTTAGAATGAACGGTATTTTGCTGGTAGATAAACCAAGCGGTATGAGCTCTTTTGATGTAGTAAAAAAAATAAAGAAAAAATTTAATGAAAAAACTGGACACAGCGGTATTTTGGATAGATTTGCATGCGGTTTAATGATTATAGGTATAGGGAAAGCAACAAAGTTTTTATCTTTTTTTGAAAATGGCTACAAAATATATCAAGCACGGTTGGTTTTTGGTTATGAAACAGATACTCTCGATATTAGTGGAAAAGTGTTATATAAAAAGGAATATTTTCCTTCTTTAGATGAAATCCATAACTCCATAAAGCAGAATTTTATTGGTAAAATTGAACAAATAGTGCCAATTTACTCAAATGTTAAAGTAAATGGTAAAAGATTATATAAATATGCTATAGCAAACGAAAGTATCACACTTCCTAAAAGGACAATCTCTATATCAAACATAGAAATTTTGAACTATCAAAAAAATATGCTAGAAATTAGAGTTGTGTGTTCTAAAGGTACTTATATTAGAGCTTTATCACGTGATATAGCAAGATCTTTGAATGCTTTTGCAACGGTCAGTTATCTGGAAAGGTTATATATTTATCCATTTAGTATAAAAGCTGCCATAAATTTGTCTTGCATAAGCGAAAATCATATTATACCCATTGAAAAAGTAAAATATATTACTAAAATAGATACATTGGAGGTGATCAATGGATTCTCAAATTAAAATAAAAGGGTGGTGCAAAGAATATCCCGGAGAGCGTCCACCACGATTTCTTAGAGCTTTTCTGCTTTTTTTTATAGGAATAGAAGATTCTCATGGTTATGATTTAATTGAAAAATTAAAAAATATGGGTATACATTATGAAAATTATGAACTGGGTTATGTTTATAAAACTCTTCGTACAATGGAAAAAGAAGGACTTATTAAGTCTAAATGGAATTTACAAGAAAAAGGAAATGCCAGAAGAATTTACGCTATCACAAAAGCCGGCAGAGATAATTTAGATAAATGGGCAGAAATCTTGACAAATCTACGCGATAGTATAAATAGTTTTCTTGATGAGTACACAAGAATATACAAAAAAGACCAAAAAAATTAGTCATTTATGTACTTAGTCTCTGTAAAATCATTAAAGCCTAACGATACATTAGGTAAAGCGATTATAAATGAGAAAGGGCAGGTGCTTTTAAATAAAGGGGTTAAACTTGATGATTATTATATTAATATTTTAGATAAGTATGGTTATCAATTTGTATATATTGAAGACGATGATACAAAAGATATTGTTGTAGAAGATGAAATCACGGATGAACTTAAAACAAGCGCTATTAAGACAATTAAAAAAGTTTTTGATATAGTAACTCCTACAAAAGAAGATAATGTTAATGATTTTAAAGAAATAGTTAAAAAAATAGAAAATGGAGAAATTAAAAAAAAGTTAGCCGATTCACCATTTATCAAATCTATAGAATCAATTGCTTTTGATGTTGTTAATTCTCTGTTTGAAACGAAAATTTTAAATGGTGTGGCTAGCTTAAAAAAACAGGATAACTTCACATACCAACATTGCCTTGATGTTACAATTCTTTCTGTAGCGCTTGCTAATAAGCTATTATATACAAAAAAGAAACTTATTGAATTAGCAAAGGGTTGTTTGTTGCATGATATTGGAAGAATTCTGATAAATAAAAGCCTATATATACAACCTCGTAAACTATCAAATAAAGAATTTGAGTTAATTAAACAACATCCTCAAATAGGCTATTTAGTGTTAAAAGATATTACCCAAGTAGGTATAATAGCCTCTCATATAACTTATCAGCACCATGAGCAGCAAGATGGGTTTGGTTACCCAAGAGGCTTAAAAGGAAACAATTTGTTGCCAGTGCCTGACAAAGTTATAGAAGATGGCTACATAATGCCTCTTGCTGAGATTGTTGCCATAGCTAATGTCTATGATGCTTTGGTGTCTCCACGTGCATATAGATCTGCATATACACCAGATCAAGCTTTTTTTATAATGAAAAGAGTGGCCAGTCAACAAATTAATATAGAGGCTTTTAGAGTTTTTTCTGACATTATACCAGTATACCCCATTGGGACAACAGTTTATATTTTAAACGGAAAGTATAAAAATTTTATAGGTGTTGTTTCAAAAAACAACCAGAAGAGCTTAACGCGTCCTATCGTAAGACTTCTATATAATTCATCACGAAGGCGTATTTCACCACTTGAAATTGACTTAGAAAAAAATCCTATTGTAAGCATAGCGGGTATTATTATTTAAGTTCTTTTTCTGCTTTATAGATACCTATACCTAAAATTATTATTAAAACAATTGGTATTGCTAATTTTAAAGGTATACCAAAAATTGTATTGCCTAGACGATCTTTTGTTAAAATTGATGCACCAAGTATAATAGCGCTTATGATAAGGCTAATGCCAATTTGTCTGGCAACCAAGCGAATAGTATTGATAAGTCTATCTAAGCCTTTAATTTCTATTTCAACTTTGATATGACCACTTTCCAGAGCGTCTTCGGCCTTTTTAAATAGAAATGGTATTTTATTTGCTAAAATTGCATAAGTAGCATTTGGCTGCAATATTTTCTTAAATATTTTAAAAGGTGAGTAAAGTTTTTTTGCAAAACTTTCAAAATAAGGTTTTGCTATTTCTGTAAAGTTAAAATCCGGATAAAATTGTCTTCCAACTCCATCTGCTATTATGATTGCCCTTAAAAGTCTTAGTGAGTTTTTGCTTATTATAATATTATATTTTTTTAAGATTCTGAATAAATCTCTCAAAACTTTTGATATATCGATTCTCTTTAATGGTAGAGAATGATATATGTCTATCAGTTCAACAATATCTGATTTAAGGTAAGTATTGTTTAAAATGTTTGTATTTAATGTAAAATTTGAAACAGATATCAAAATTTTGTCAGCATCTTTTTGTATAAATCCAAGTATCATTTCTACCAGATTTAATTTATCATCTTCTGTAACTCTACCAACCATCCCATAATCTAAGTAACAAATTTTTCCATCATGCATAATTATGATATTGCCTGGGTGAGGATCTGCATGGAATAAACCAATGTCGAAAATCTGTGTCCAAAAAACCTTAGCGCCTTCTATAGCAAGTTTTTGAGTATCAAATCCTGCTTGTCTGATGCTTTCTATGTTTGTTGCCTTATAGCCATCTATAAATTCCATAGTAAGTACATTGCGTGAGGTGTATTCCCAAAATACCTTTGGTACATAAACATTCTTAAATTGGGCTAAATTTTCTTTAAATGTTTGCATGTATTGAGCTTCTATCTCGTAATCAAGTTCTTTTTTGATTGTTTCTTCAAATTCTAATATAAAAGGCTTGATTTCAAAATTAAAGTATAATTTCAATTTTGAATTTAAATAATCACCTATTTGTTTTAGAAGTTCTATATCAGATTGTATAATTTTTTCTATATTTGGTCTTTTCACCTTAATGGCAACAGTTTGGCCATCTATAAGAATTGCTTTGTGTACCTGGCCAAGTGAAGCGCTTGCTTCAACATTTTCGTTAAAATATGAAAAAATTTCATTCAAAGGTTTTTTAAATTCTGTTTCTATAATTGCCTTAACTTTGCTAAATTCAAAAGGTGTGACATCGTCTTGCAGTTTTTTTAATTCTTCTATAAATTCATATGGCAAAATATTTTCTTGAGTGGATAGAAGCTGACCAAATTTTACAAAAGTAGGTCCTAATTCTTCAAGTAATTTTCTAAACTGTTCTGGAGTTGTGGAAGGTTGAGTTTTTCGAAATTTTATATTTTTTGTAACAAAACCAAAGCCGTACTTTGCAAGAATAAATGAAATTTGTCGAAATCTCTTAATATTGCCAAATGTTCTTCTTATTTCCATCGTTTATAAATATTGTTTTCAATGCATATTGAATCCAATATTTTACCAACAACAAAATTTACTAAATCATCTATTGTTTTGGGGCCACCATAAAAAGCGGGGGCAGGCACAACAATATTTACGCCAATTTGTGCCAATTTTAACATATTTTCAAGATGTATTGAAGAAAAAGGCATTTCTCTTGGACAAATTGTAAGAGGTCGTCTTTCTTTAATAGCTACGTCACAAACCCTTGTGATTAAACTATCTGCATACCCAATGGCAATACTTGAAAGAGTCTTAACCGAGCATGGTATTATAATTGTTTTATCAACCAAAAAAGATCCACTTGCGATTGGTGAGTAAAAATCATCGTTGCGATAATACGCAATACCAAGCTTTTCAAAAAAATCAAAAAAATCTACATTTAACTCCGATTTAGCAATTTTTACAGCATTTTTTGAAGCTATAGCGTAAATTTGAAATTTTTTTTCTTCACTTAAGTATTCCAAAAGTCTTTTTGTATATATTGTACCACTTGCTCCACTTATACCAATAACGATTTTCATTGAATTATTTCTACTTTTTTTAAGCCAATCACTCGAGCATTTCCAATTCGTTTAGAATTTAAAAACTCTATTTTTATTATATCACCTTTGTAGCCAATTTGCAAAGCTTTGGCGCTTGTTTGCACATCTATGCCATTTTTATCATATACTGCACTTACAATATCGCCTACATTAACGAACATTTGTCTTTGGGTATTATAAAAAGTGAAAAAACTACCCGATTTAATATTGCCTAACGCCTTTGCGCCGATAATTGAATCTTTTGTAGTAATTACATATGAAGGTAGATAATCAACTTTTTTAAATTCTATATCATCTTTTGTTATAACTTGATAGCTTCTTATGTCTTGACTTGCTATAGGTACTAAAGAATCAATTTTTTTTAAATATTGTATAAAAAAATTCCTATAAACTTGATTATCAAGCATAACTGTCAATTGAATCCAGCTATATTCGCCATAATTTTTTATACCGCTAATACTTAAAGTGTAATGATTGTAAGGCAAAGCTATTGGTAATTTTGTTTGTATAATTAAATCTTTTTCGCCCATTAATTTGTATATGGTGTCAGCTGTGATCAAAAATGCTTTTCGCTTTACTATAGAATATTCTCCACATATACTATAATGCATATTGTTACTATTTAATATGCTTTTTAAATAATTAGCATCAATTTTTGTAGTTTCATCTGGCATAGGAGCTAAAGAAACAGGCATTTTTCCGATGTTTTTGGGATACTTTGAGGCTATATCAGATATAAAAACCCTGTCTGAATTAACCTCAACATTTTTCATCAAATTAATATCACAAGCTTGTGCTATGGTGTAGATAAAAATAAATGTTATTAATATAAAGCTACTGCTTGAGATTATTGGCAGTTTGCAGCATTTGATCAGATGTTTGTATAACTTTTGCATTTGTTTCATATGCCCTCTGAGCTGCTATCATATCAACCATTTCTTGCACTACGCTTACATTTGACATTTCAAGATAACCTTGATTAATAGTGCCAAGACCATTTATACCTGGTGTGCCAAGCGTAGGCGTGCCTGAAGATACAGTTTGCACATACAAATTTTGTCCAATAGATTTAAGGCCTGCAGGATTTGCAAAAAAAGCAAGTTGTAGTTGGCCAAGCTGCGTTGGAGTAGTTTGACCTGCCTCTAATACAGAAATCGTACCGTCGTTTCCAACACTAACAGATGTGGTATCTTGGGGTATTGTAATTTCCGGCGATAAAGGATAACCGTCTGGAGTCACAATTCTTCCATTATTGTCTAATTTAAAATCACCAGCTCTAGTATATGCTATTGTGCCATCTGGCATTGTTATTTGGAAAAAACCGCTGCCTTGTATAGCTAAATCAAGTGGATTTCCTGTTTCTTGAAGACTTCCTTGCATAAAATTTTTTGATACATCAGCAAGTTGTGTACCTAAACCTATTTGTATGCCTGTTGGTTCAACGGTATTTGAAGTAGTATTTACGCCAGCTTCTTTCTGAGTTTGATAAATTAAATCTTCAAAATCTGCGCTTGAACGTTTAAAACCAACGGTATTTACGTTTGCTAAATTGTTTGCTATTACATCTATATTTGTTTGTTGACCTTGCATTCCAGTAGCAGCTGTCCACAAAGCCCTAATCATTTTTTGCTTCCTCCTTTTTTAGGTAACACTGCTTATTTGTATAGTATTTGGTATCAATTGATTTGCAAATGTTGATATAACCTTTTGATAACTATCGTATGAACGCTGGTTTTGTATAAGTTCAACCATTTCTTTTACTATATTAACGTTTGATTGTTCTAAATAACCTTCTTTTAAAGTAAAACTTGCGGTTAATTGTGGCCGCATATTGTTAACCGGCACAAAACAATTATCTCCAACTTTCCTCAAATTTGCATAATTATTAAAATCTCTTATTGCAATTGTATCTGTTTGTACTCCATTATCCATTACAGCACCAGTTTGTGAAAAACTTGTTTGATTGTTTACTTTTATAAATTTTCCATTTTTAAAGTAATTTTCACCAAGTACGGGATAGTTTGTTGCTTTTTGTACCAGGATACCCTGATTGTTTATGCCAAATTGGCCATCCCTTGTGTATTGTATGCCATTTGGAGTTAAAACTGCAAAAAAACCTTTGCCTTCAATTGCAAAATCTAAATTATTGCCAGTCTTTTCTAAAGAACCCTGAGTAAAATTAATATAGTCTTTGTCCATATGAACAACTGAGTTTACCGTTTCATTTATAAAATTGGCAGCAAGTTTAGTATCTGGCGGTATTGGGAGATTTTCATTTGCATAACCATTAAATTCTGACCAACTTTTTTGATTTATACCTTCACTTTTGAAGCCGACCGTGTTTACATTTGCAATATTGTTTGCAATATTATTAACCCTTTGTGCTGCTATAATCATTGCACTTGCGGATGTGTAAATACCACTTAACATTTATTTACCTCATCAAATAATGTAGCAAAAACTGTTCTTAATTATCGAGAAGACGAATATTTTTGACAGTGCGAGCTATTTCTGAAAGTAGTGTATGATGGTTGTTTATTATGTCTTGTGTAATCTCCCATATGGCTACACCACCTAAGTTCATTTTAAATGCATAATTAATTTTATCTGCAATTGATGAGGGATCATCAAAGCTGTAATAAATTTTATCTTTTTTATTAATCAAATAAGGAGTTCTAGTCATAAAGTCCCAAAAATATTGATAATTATCATTTTGTAATAGTGACAGTATGTTTCTATATGTTGCGGCATATGATTTATCAAATTCTTGACAGGGTTCATCAGCATTAAAAGCTCTGCCATAAAATGGTATACCAAGCAACATACTTTTTGATTTAATGCCTCTTGTAAGCCAATACTCAACACTTTTTTGAATATCGTGGGGATTGCAAAAACCTGATTTTAAAGGTGCATTATAGCCGCTAATACGACTCCATGCCCCCGAGTAATCATATGTCATAACAACAAAATAATTAACATAATTTTTTAAAAAATCGATGTCAAAATATCTACCAAAATAATTGGAATATGGCAAATCAATACTAATTATATAACTGCTGCCAAGGTTTTGTCTTAGAAACTGTACAAAATTATCTAAATTAGCTGTATCGGTTGAATTTTTGGGAAACTCCCAGTCTATATCAATACCGCTATAATTGTTTTCTTTAACGAAATTCACTAATTGAGAAGCAAACTTTGTAAACAACTGAGGGTTATTCAGCACATTTGATATGTAATTTGAAGTATTGCCACCACCAACAGACAAAATAACCTTGATATTCTTGTTTTCAGCAGCATTAATAACCTCTTTATTTTTAAATTTTTTTGGAATAACAAGATTCCCACTACTATCAGGCCATACAAATGCATTGTATAAAAGATTTATATTATCGCTTATTGCAACATCCGGAGGATATTTTGATTGCTCCCAGTAAGGATAAAAACCAACTATAATAAATTTTGATGAACTTTTTTGTGTGATTACTTTAATTGCTGGCTGTTGAGATGGCAAAACTTCAGTAAAATTTTGTTGATAGCTACAGCCAGCAATTAGAAATAACGCTAAAACTAGCGCTAATAATTTCATTTTTACTTATTTATTATAACTTTATCCTGTTTTTTTAACTCTTCAATATAATTATCCAATGCTTGTTTCTTTTTTAAGTTGGTTAAATATTGAGCAATCTCAGGTTTTATTTTGCTAAGAGGCTGAACTTGACCTTTTGAGTCTTTTAGTTTTGATTTGTTTTGATTGTAAAAATCTGTTATTTCTTTTTCGCTTGGAGCAAAGCTTTGATTGCCAAACTTCTTTTGCAAAAGCGCATTGATTAAAATATTGTCGGTTTGAGCTTTAATTTCTTGAACAACCTGGGGATCTTTTTCCAGATTAAGTTTTTTTGCTTCGTCCAACAATACCCTTTCACTTATAAGTGAATTTAATACATTTTCTCTGATTTGAGCACTATTTTTGTCATTAACGACCCCAGCAGGAAGCGATTTCATAATATTATCCACAGCCGACTGCGTAATTTCATAACCATTTACCGTAGCTAATACTTTGTCTTGTGTTTGAGCAAAAGCTGTAGCTGAAAACAAGACCATTACCAAAAACAAACTTGCCAAAAACTTCATACACACTCCTTCAAAAACAATTATTTTTTAAACCATGGAAATTGTAGACTATTTACAATAGTTTTGTCAACCTTAAAATGTAATTTTAGGATGCTAATTTTATTATTGACAAAGTTATGATTATGTATAATGTTGTGTTTGGGAGGAATGTATGGAAATTAAAATTGTTAAAATTGTTACAGGAGAAACAGTAATAGGTACAAAAGTTTCAGACTATTTAGAAGATGTTGCACTAATTCAGGTAATACCATCTTCTGGTGGCATTCAACTGGCAATATTGCCTTACGGTTTTCCATTTGAAGAAAAGATTGGTGGTAAAATACCATTAGATAAAATCGTTTATGAATTCAAAGATGTACCAGACGATATAAAAAATAAGTATTTAGAGGCAAAAAGCGATATCAAGATAAGTTCATCTATGCCTGGCTCAAATTTAGATTTTAATTTAATAAAATAATCTTAATCAATCTTTATTAGTGGCAAAAGAGATCCTTTTGCCACATCACCAATATTTGAACCAAGCCATACCAGACAATTAGCTTTTGCCATCGAAAAAAAATTACTTGTATCCTGATTTTCAAGTGGCTCTACAATTAGACCATCATCGCTATACGTATAAATTGCCCTATTGAAGTAGTCTTTTCCAATCCTTGAATGCATAGGTTTTGTTGTTTTAGCAAAATATAGTTTGTTTTGATAGTTTATGTAGCCTGATATTTTTTTTAGAGCTGGTTTTAAAAAAACCTGAGTATTTACCACTAGCGATGAAGGCCATCCTGGCATACCAAATATTAATTTATCTTTTAATTGGCCAAATATCAAAGGTTTGCCAGGTTTTACAGTAGTTTCGTCAAATTTTATATCTATTTCTAACTCTTGAAAAACTTTTTTTGTAAAGTCTTTTGTACCTTTTGACGAACCACCAGTACTGATTAGTATATCACAGCGCGATATGGCATAATTATAAATTTTAATCAAATCATCTAGGTTATCTTTTACATGACCAAAATAAATACATTCAGCGTTAAGTTTTTTTATAAAACCTTCAAGGTAAAAATAATTCGTATTGTAAACTGTGCCATTGTTTGGATTAAAACCAGGAAAAACAACTTCATCGCCTGTTGTGATTATTCCAACAATAGGTTTTTGGTAAACTTCAACCAAAACTTCTCCAAGATAAGCAATTAAGGCTCTCTTTTGTTCATTTATAAGCTCGCCTTTTTTAAGCACAACCTCACCTTTTTTTATCTCAGAACCAGAAAAAACAAAATTTCTGTATTGTTCAATGTTTTTTTTGATTTTTATGAAATTTCTATCTTTTTCAATAAGCTCAACTTCTACCACACAATCGAAGATTTCTGGTATTTCATTGCCTGTGTTTAATCTTAAGGCACAATTTTCATCTAAATTGGCATTGTCCGAAATTTCTTTTAGTGGCTTATCTTTGTTTTTATAGACTATAGCATAGCCATCCATAGCTGTTTTATTTGATGAAGGATAATCTGATTTTGCAATTATATCGGTATAAATTACCCTGCCTAATGATTCATTTAAATAAACCATCTCAGATGGTTTGGGCTTGATGCATTCAAGTATAATTTCCAGCGCTTCTAAAACATTTTTTTTCATCATTATTTACCGAACGGACAAATAGGGTATGTGCAATAATCACAAAAGTGGCACAAACCCCCTTCACTGTAGAATTTTAATTCTTTTTTGTCAATTCTGTCTTTTGCAAGAAGCCTTGGCAAAAAAATATCAAGTGCACTTGCCTTATAGTATAGGCTACCAGCTGGTACCACGCACACAGTTGTATCGTTAATGTAGCCTACGCTTAAGTTATTTGCAGGCTGTATAGGGTTTGATTTAAACACAAACTTTACATTTGTTTTACCAAGTGCTTTTTTTGTTACATCATCTGGATCAACACTGCTTCCGCCACAAACAAATAACAAATCAGCATAACTTAACTCTTGCGTGGCTTTTATAATAGAATTTATGTCATCGGGAACAATTTGATAATCACAAATTGAGTAGTTAAATTTTTTGAGTTTTGATTCTATATGGCTTTTAAATTTATCTTTTCTTAGACCATAGTAGATTTCATTTCCCGTAATTATTACATTAATTTTTTTTAAAGTATATGGTATTACATTAAAAATTGGGTTGCTTAAAATTTTTTTTGCTTTATCCAATAAGTTTTTTTTCGCATAAAGCGGTATAATGCGAAACGCTGCAATCGTTTTGTTTGGTGTGCATGCAAAATTGTTGTGTATGGAAGGAAGAGATAAATCACTTAGAGCGTTTATTTTGAATAATTTATTTCTGTCAATCTTCAACAAACCATTAATTGAAGAATAAAAATTAATTTTACCTTCGCTTGGAGCTTTATCGTAAAAAACATTTTCTCCTGCAATATAAGGTGCGATTTCCAGTGCAAAATCATCTTCGTGTATATCGTCTTTTTCTGGTATTAGCTGATATATGTAATTTTTTCCAATAGATTTGAGAATTTCAATGTCGTTTTTTCCGACAATATGGCCTTTTTTAAATCGCGCACCCTTGAAACCTTCATCTTTGTTTATATATGTGATATCATGAGCTAGGGCTAAACCAACGCTTTTTTCAATAGGTACTTTTATTTTTTTCACGAACTTAATTTTAAATAAAGCAATTTTTTTGTCAAGCGTTTTTTTTAAAATAATATAACGCTAACTTGACATTCTAAAAAGAATTGAGTATTATAAATAACTTTGATGGAAATAGTTTATGCTAAATGGTTGTTTGATGGTAAAAAGCTTAGAAAGCAAACAGCATGCGTACTTGAAAATAATATTGTAATAGACTTATTAGCACTTAACACCGCAAAAAAACTCTATCCTCTATCACATTTAACAGACTATGGCGAAGGTGTCCTATTTAGCGGTTTTGTTAATGCACATACACACCTGGAACTTTCAAATATAAAAATTGAGCCATATCTGGGATTTGTAAACTGGCTTAAAACAATGATAGAAAGCAAAAAACAAGATAATGAAAACCAATTACAAAATTCTATCAAAATAGCAGTTGACACTCAAATTGAAAATGGAGTTTGCGCCGTTGCTGATATCAGCAATACTTTAAAAACTGCGGATTATCTTACTAAAATACCAAAATCTATTATTTTTTTTGAAAATTATTCACTAAAAAAAGATATAGCAAATGAAAAAATTACCTATATTGAAAATAATATTGACAACATAAAACAAAAAAAATATGTAAAAATTTATGTTAGTGCGCATTCCATTTATTCTACACATAAAAACTTACTAAAATATACATTGCTTAAAAACAATCCAAAGATTGGAAACGATTTGTTCAGTTTGCATTTTTTAGAAAGTGAATATGAAAATCTATTTGCCAATTCCTGTGGAGATTTATATGAAATGCTTCAACAAAAGGGTTTAATAGAAGACAAATTACATTATCCAAGTGCACTTGAATACATAAAAAGTTTAGGAGACATAAAAAAAGGTTTATTTGTTCATTGTGTATATATCAAACCTCATGAAATTGACTTTTTAAAATCTACCGGCTCAAGTATTGTAATATCGCCACGCAGTAATTATTATATTAGCAAAACTCTTCCAAATTTAGAGTTACTAAAAAAGTCTGGTATAAATGTGGCAATTGGCACAGATTCTCTTGCTAGTAACTGGGATTTAAGTATTATCAATGAGTTGAAATTTTTATATAAATATTACAGCCCAATTGATCCTGCTTATTTTTTTGAATTAGCCACACTTGGGGGTTATAATGCACTAAATTTAAAAATTGGCTTTAAAAAGGGATTTTATGCTTACCCTTTCTTTATAAGAGCATCCACAAACAATGCGCTTGAAGAAATTTTGCAATAAATATAAAAATTTGTATTATGTTTAAGATTATAAAAAAAATGAGGTTAATGTATGCCAAAAGATGACTCTATTAAAAAAGTCCTTATTATAGGCTCAGGTCCAATAGTGATTGGTCAGGCATGTGAATTTGACTATTCAGGGACACAAAGTTGTAGAGCCTTGTTAAAAGAGGGAATAGAAGTAGTTTTAGTCAACTCAAACCCAGCTACAATAATGACAGACCCTCAGTTTGCAAACAAAACTTACATTGAGCCAATAAGCGTAGAATTTATAGAAAAAATCATAGCAAAGGAAAAGCCCACGCATTTATTGCCTACACTTGGTGGTCAAACGGCATTAAATGCAGCTGTGGGTTTATATGAAGCAGGTATTCTTGAAAAACACAATGTAAAACTTATCGGTGCAAATGTAGAATCAATAAAAAAGGCTGAAGACAGGGAATTATTTAAAAAAGCAATGAACAAAATAGGTCTTAAAACGCCAAAATCAGCTGTAGTAAGAAGCCTTGAAGAAGCAAATCTTGCTGTAAGCGAAATAGGGTTTCCAGTAATTATAAGACCATCATTTACATTGGGTGGTACAGGTGCAGGAATTGCTTACAACAAAGATGAGTTTGAATCTGTTGTAAAATGGGGATTAGATCAAAGTCCAATAAAAGAAATATTGATAGAGAAATCCGTTATTGGCTGGAAAGAATTTGAGCTTGAAGTAATGCGAGATAAAGCAGACAATGTGGTAATAATTTGTTCGATAGAAAATTTTGATCCAATGGGCGTGCACACAGGGGATTCTATTACAGTTGCACCTGCACAAACACTTACAGACAAAGAGTATCAGCTTTTAAGAGACGCAAGTATTGCAATAATCAGGGAAATAGGTGTAGAAACAGGTGGGTCCAATATACAGTTTTGTGTTAATCCACAAAATGGTGAATTTTACGTAATAGAAATGAACCCAAGGGTCTCGCGCTCAAGCGCACTGGCAAGCAAAGCCACAGGTTTTCCTATAGCAAAAATTGCAACACTTTTAAGCATCGGTTACACTTTAGATGAAATACCAAACGATATAACCAAAAAAACACCTGCAAGCTTTGAGCCAACATTGGATTATGTTGTAACCAAAATACCGCGCTTCACATTTGAAAAATTTAACACAAAAGATGAAATTGGGATGCAGATGAAAAGTGTAGGCGAAGTTATGGCTATTGGGCGCACATTTAAAGAATCCTTACAAAAAGCTATAAGATCGCTTGAGATGGATTATTATGGCTTGGAAGATCCAGAAGAAAATGATATTATAAAAATTATAGATAAAATTGTGCACCCAAACAGCAAACGCTTATTTTACATTGCAAAAGCAATGCGAATGGGCATGTCTATAGATGAAATATACAAATATTCATTTATTGACAAATGGTTTCTGGCAAATATAAAACAAATACTTGATATGGAAAATGAAATAAAATTAAATGGCATAAATATTGAAAACATTAAAAAAGTCAAACAATATGGCTTTTCGGATAAATATATTGCAAATCTTGTCAATAAAAAAGAAGAAGACGTTAGAACTTTAAGAAAAAATTTGAATATTAAAAATGTATATAAGATGGTTGATACATGTGCAGCTGAATTTGAATCATATACTTCATACCTTTATTCAACGTATGAAGATGAAAATGAATCTAAAAAATCAAACAAAAAAAAGGTTATAATCTTAGGCAGCGGTCCAAACAGAATAGGCCAAGGCATAGAATTTGACTATACGTGTGTACATGCTAGCCTTACATTAAAAGAAGAAGGTTACGAATCTATCATGATAAATTGTAACCCTGAGACTGTTTCAACCGATTATGATATTTCTGATAAACTTTATTTTGAACCTTTAACTTTTGAAGATGTCATGAATGTTATAGAAAACGAAGATCCAGAAGGTGTAATTTTACAGTTTGGGGGTCAAACCCCACTTAAACTTGCAAAAGACTTGCAGAAAAACAATGTTAAAATACTGGGCACAGATTCCTCAAGCATTGATCTAGCAGAAGATAGAGAATTGTTTAAACAATTGATTATTAGGTTAGATTTAAAACAACCAATTAGTGCAACAGCTACTACTATAGAACAAGCGATTAATATTGCTAATAATATTGGCTATCCAGTTCTTGTTAGACCCTCTTACGTGCTAGGCGGTAGAGCTATGATGATAGTTTACGATCAAATTCATATGGAAAAATATTCAAAAGAGGCTATAAAAGTATCGGGAGATCACCCTATTTTGATAGATAAATTTTTAGAAGATGCAATTGAAATCGATGTTGATGCACTATCAGATGGAAATAACACAATTATTTGTGGAATAATGGAACACATTGAAGCAGCTGGAGTTCACTCTGGCGATTCTGCTTGTTCTCTACCACCTAGAACATTGACCAAAGAAACTATTGAAGAATTAAAGAGAGAAACAATGATCGTTTCTAAAGAATTAGGAATTAAAGGTTTCATTAATATACAGTTTGCTATTAAAGACAATATAATTTATATACTTGAAGTAAACCCTAGAGCATCAAGGACTATACCTTTTGTTAGCAAGGCCACTGGTATTGCCTGGCCAAAGATTGCTACCAAAATTTTGCTTGGTCAAACTTTAAAAGAACTAAATGTTGAAGAAATAATGCCTGATTATTACGCTGTAAAAGAAGTAGTATTACCGTTTGCTAAATTTCCAGACGTCGATGTGGTATTGGGACCTGAAATGAAATCCACAGGTGAAGTTATGGGTATTGATAAAGATTTCTCACTGGCATATTACAAAGCTTTTTATGCGAGCGGGTCAATTTTGCCCACAAAAGGTAATGTTTTTTTGTCACTTGCAGACAAAGACAAGTCTTACATTAACGATATTGCACAGAAGCTAAATGTTTTAGGTTTTAAAATTTTTGCAACACAAAGAACCTATAATATGATAAAAGATTTGCCAAATGTTTATTACGTAAAAAAAGTCAGCGAGGGTAGACCAAATATATTGGATTCAATAATAAATGATGAAATCGATTTTGTTATTAATACCCCGTCGGGTAAAGTATCATTTAGCGATTCATTTCATATTAGAAGATTATCGCTTCTAAAAAACATACCATATTGTACAACAATTTGGGGAGCTTTAGCAAGTATAGAAGCTATTACTGCAAAGATTAAATCACAAACAATTGATGTAAAAGCAATACAAGATTACTACAAGGAGTTGAGAAATGAGTAATAAAGTTTTTTTTACGCCAGAAGGTTACAACAAGCTTATTGACGAGCTTGAAAAATTACAAAAAATTGATAGGCCACAAATTATAAAAGAGATTGAAGAGGCTAGAGCAAAAGGTGATTTAAGTGAAAATGCAGAATATCATGCTGCAAAAGAAAAACAGGTATTTATAGAAAAACGCATTAGCGAAATATCAAACAAAATCAATAAAGCCTGTATAATTGACCCAAACAATGTTTTAAAAGATAAAATTAGCTTTGGATGTAAAGTAAAATTGCTCAATACAGATACAGATGAAGAAGCTGAGTATATGATTGTAGGCGACGAGGAAGCAAACCCAAATGATGGCAAAATATCTGTAAATAGTCCAATCGCGCTGGCACTTTTAGGTAAAGAGATAGGAGATGTTGTGAGCGTAAAAGTACCAGCTGGTTTAAAAAATTTTGAAATAGAGGACATATCATAATTATGCAAGCATTAATATTGAGCAACGATAAAGTTGCAAATGATATATATTGTGTAAAACTTCAAAAGTCGCATTGGTTTGATTACAAACCAGGCAAATTTTTAATGCTTAAAGTAAATAATTTAAATGAACCCTTACTTCGAAGACCATTTAGCATAGCTGAAGCTGTAAATTCATCAATAGATATTTATTACAAAGTTGTGGGTCTTGGAACAAATATTTTATCTGATCTAAAAAAGGGTGAATTTATCGATTTTACAGGACCTTTTGGCAATAGTTTTGAAATAAAACACAAACGCCTTGCTCTAGTAGGTGGTGGCATTGGTGTTGCACCACTTATTGGTTTAAAAAATTTTTTAGACGAGCAAAAAATTGAATCTGAGTGTTTTTTTGGGTTTAATACTGCCAATGATTGCTTTGTAGACTTTGGCCATATTGTCACAATTGATGGCTCTTCTGGTATAAAAGGCACAGTTGTTGATATGCTGGCTCATTTAGATAATTCGTATCATGTTTATGCTTGTGGACCAAATGCTATGCTTAGTGCTTTATGCAAACTTGCAGATGAAAAAGGTTTTAGTATGGATATATCCTTAGAATCTAACATGGCATGTGGTTTTGGTGTTTGCTTAGGCTGCAGCGTAAACACAATAAAAGGGTACAAACAGGTTTGCAAAGATGGACCAATCTTTAATTATGCGGAGATAATATGGTAAACTTATCAGTAAAATTAAATAATTTAATATTTAAAAATCCTGTGATGAGTGCCTCTGGCACATTTGGTTACGGGATTGAGTACAATAGATTTTTTGATATAGGGCTTCTTGGTGGTGTTATTGTAAAAGGCTTAAGTCTAAACCCAAGGCAGGGCAACCCGCCACCAAGAATTATAGAAACTCCATGTGGTATGCTAAACTCTATTGGCTTACAAAATATAGGCTATAAAAAATTTATTGGCGATATTTTACCCCAATTTGACAATATTGATACAAACTTAATAGTGAATATTTATGGTGGTGAAATTGGAGAATTTGTGGAACTTGCAAGCAAACTAAATGATTATAAACAAATTGCTGCTTTGGAAGTAAATGTATCGTGCCCAAATGTCAAAGCAGGCGGTGCTACATTTGGAAAAGACCCAGAAGTTGTATTTGTCCTTATATCAAGCATCAAAAAGGTTTGCGAAAAACCAATAATTGTCAAATTAACACCAAATGTTACAGATATTGCTCTAATTGCACAGGCGGCTCAATCTGCTAAAGCTGATGCGGTAAGTTTAATAAACACTATTACGGGTATGGTTATTGATACAAAAACAAAAAAACCTTTCCTTGGAAATAAATTTGGCGGATTAAGTGGACCAGCTATTTATCCAGTGGGTCTTAGAATGGTTTATGAAACCTATGAAAAAATAAATATACCAATAATTGGAGTTGGCGGTATAAATAGTCCCGATATTGCTATTCAATATTTTCTTGCTGGTGCATCTTTAATACAAATTGGCACAGCCAATTTTGTTGAACCAGATATTGCTTTAAAAATAATAGAAGGAATAAGGAGGTACTTAGAAAATGAAAAAATTGATGATGTTGGCAAGCTTGTTGGTCTTGCTCACAACTAGTGCTTTTGCATACACTTTAAAAGATTTGGGTATTTCTCTTAAAAATTATCAGGTTTTGCCTTTTAAACAAATTGCAATAAATGCAATGACAAAACAAAAACTTGAAAGAAATGGTATTTTGACAATAAAAAAAGGACAATATATGATTTTTACCTACAAAAATGAGACCGTAAAACTAAAAGATGCCAAAGTATATGATACTATAGACAATAGTACCAAAGTTTATCCACTAGAAGGTTTTAATCAAGTTTTATACAATCTTTTTTTAGGAAAAGAAAATATTAATTCAATCTTTGATATTAAAAAAACAAATAGTAACTTTTTGCTTACACCAAAACAAAAAACAAACATTGCCCAGGTAGATCTTTCTTTAGATAACCAAAAACTTAAAGAAATTAAAATTACAGATATTTATGGCAATATAATAATATTTGATTTTTAATGTTGCTTTTATGTTGCGAACACTACAACGAAGCAAAACCATTCATTGAATATTTCAAGGCTCAAAA